>FOIY01000002.1:0-300000 GCA_900111435.1 Ruminococcaceae bacterium KH2T8 | reverse complement strand
CCGATAGCCATACAGTCATTGGCACATGCCAGGACCTCGGGAAGACCGCGGGTAGACTTACAAAGTCTCTCTGCAACGCTCTCACCGCTGAAATACCAGAAGTCACCGTAGAATATTCGCTCTTTATTGACCTTGAGGCCATGCTCTTCCATAGCATCCTTATAACCCTGAAGCCTGAGCTGCGAATGATCATGCCATGATTTACCGGTAAGGAAAGCTATATCCTTATAACCATGAACTTCAATAAGATGCGAGATGATCTTCTTTATTGGATTAATATTATCGAGGAACAGCGACCTGAAACCCTCAACTTCCTTATCCAGGAAGATGACAGGTCCCGTAAAATGGTCACGCAGCCTCTGTTCGATCCTCTGATCGACTCCCGGTGTCTGGATCGTGTCTATCGCTACAACAAAGGCATCGAAGGTCGGATAATCGATAAGTTCAAAGATGGAAGAATCTCCCGTCTCTCTGGCAGGTGAATTCTGGTACTTCTGGAACATGGAAAAAACGCACACATCAAGATCATACTTGAAGGCGCGTTCAACAAATCCCTTTAAGAATCGGGTCTGATTGCTCTCTTCTGGCTGAGCGATCAATATAGCGATCTTCTTTCTAATATCCATAACCTTCACCAAACCTTATATCCACTTTAGAGCATGAACATATGAAGTTCAACAACGTTATGTTAAATAATCTTGAATTTTATGATCTCCGGTTCTGATGTGAATCCCTGAGGAAGGCTCAAAGTCAGGGTTCCCTCACCCTTCTTGCCATTACTCTTAATGTACAGACCTCCCATACCGCCTGATATAAAGGCACCCTCAGAGCCCAGGATCTCAATATCGCCCTGTACCTCAGCCTTGATCGTATCGTTAAAGAAATGCTGGATATTACCAATCTCGTCAGTGATCTCGATCCTTACGCAGGAAACATCGTATGTATCGCCCTCGATAAGAGTGTCGGAGGACACTTTCGTCCTGATGCAGATCTTATCGAAAGCTTTCTTCGTCACGCTCGCAACTATCTCGCCGCGTCTTACGGCATCGAATCTGAATGTCGTCGACGTGCCGCCCCAGTCACCTATATATTTTCCGAAGAGCATATAAGCATCCTCGAACTTCATGTGATATACGGCCATCGCTTCGGCGAGCCTTATCATGATCTTCGGAGGCATTCCCTCCATACCATACTGACCGATATAGTTCAGGGCTTCCTTGACTATCTTGCTCTGCCTGTCGGAGAATCCCTCATTCTTCTTCATCTGATCACCGATAAAGTCATCTATCAGTATTGGAGGATTCTTGAGATTCCTGTACGTTGAATCCTTATGCGTATACTCCTTGATGAACTCGCCGTTCTTATACATCTTTACGCTGTCACAGTTCGTGAGGATATAGATATTACCTCTGTTTCCTGCAGGGTGCTCACCGATATCCATGGAAGACGTTATCTCAACGAAAGGCTTCTCAAGATCCGAGCAAGCCTTATAAACATATCCGGCAGTCTTAAGATTACGGAACATATCGGTAACACCGTGATAGCAGATCCTGTCACCGCTTCCGAAGTCCCTGTGGGTATTGTAGTCGAACATGCACCAGCCAAAGCTGCCCGAGATATCGTTCTCGCCTGCTACAGCATCCAGGACATTAGCGTGCCTCAATGCATGATCACGCCTGTGCTCTTCGCTGTCGAAAGCCTTCGTCGGGTACATATGGCCGTTATATTCAGTGACCATATAAGGTCTGCTCATATCGGAAGTAACGTTCTTCTTAGGTTCACAGCCTCTGTTCTTTCCGCTGTGAACAAAATCGTTATAAGTATAGACATCCTCGAGGAAACTGCTCTTCTTAAGATACCTGACACCGCCCGTAGGTCTTGTAGGGTCAAGCTTTCGTGCCAACTCATTAGTCTTTGTATAGAGCGCATCGTCATCAACAGACTCATTGATCCTGACGCCCCAGAGGATTATCGAAGGATGGTTACGATACTGTCTTACCATCTCTTCTACATTGACTACGACCTGAGCCTTCCACTCATCGTCACCAATGTGCTGCCAACCCGGGATCTCGGTAAATACGAGAAGTCCGATCTCGTCGCATCTGTCGATGAAATGATGAGACTGAGGATAATGGGAAGTCCTTACTGCATTTACACCAAGCTCATCCTTAAGGATATCGGCATCGAGCTCCTGCATGGACTTAGGCATCGCATAACCGACATAAGGATATGACTGATGTCGGTTAAGGCCTCTGATCTTTACCTTTCTGCCGTTAAGATAATATCCGTCCGTCTTGAATTCGGAAGTCCTGAAGCCAAACTTGACCTTCTTAACGTCACAAACTTCGGAAGTCGATCTGTCCTTCAACGTACACTCAAAGATATAAAGATTCGGATCCTTGATATCCCAAAACTTGATATCTTTGAGTTCAGTCTTGCCGGAGCTCTCGATCTCGCCTTCAAATACGACCTTACCATCTTCTTTACTGCTAACCCTGGCATAAAGAGCAACGCTGTCAGCCTCACCCGAGATCGATATCTCATACGAAAGGTTACCGTTCATATCGCCGCTGACGAATACATCCTCTATATATGTCGGTTCCTTGACGTCTATATAGACATCCCTGTAGATACCGCCGTAAGTCATATAGTCGATGACAAATCCGAAAGGCGGAACGTTCAGGGATTCTCTGCTGTCTACCTTCACATCGATAATATTCGCTTCTCCGAACTTCAAGTACGGTGCGATATCAATGGTAAAAGCCGTATATCCGCTCCTGTGCTCGCCTGCAAGCTCATTATTGATCCTGACTTCGCAGCAATGTGCTACGCCTTCAAATGTAAGAAGTACATGCTTTCCCTGCCATTCGGAAGGGACATCGATCTCCTTACGGTAACCCGATACCATCTGGTAGATGCTCTCATCGAAATAATGAAAAGGCGCAGTTACAACACTATGCGGGATCCTAACGGTCTCACCCTGAGGGAGCGCATCGTGGTCGGGATTAAATGTCCAGTCATTATTTAGATATACTCTGTCGATCATTGCTTCTCCCTCCTTTTTACCCTGTGATATCTGGGTCTTATCGTCATCTTGGTTACCGTGATCCCGTCTCTCATGGAAAGTACATCCTTAACGGCCTGAGCGACGTCTTCGGGCAAAAGATATGCCTCCTCATCATCGTCTTCGGTGAAATCAGCATTTCTGTAGAAATTACTCTTTGTCATATCGGGCGAGATATCTACTATCCTTATGCCGTACTTTCGCGATTCTTCGAAAATGCTCTGCGTAAATGATGAAAGACCTGCCTTGGTCGCCGCATAAGCTGCGGCATAGGTGCTTGCTTTCGTTGCTACGACAGATGAGATATTGATGATCGTGCCGCGTTTCATGCGCTTCATATCCTTGAGTGCAGACGCAGTAAGTATCATGGGCGCCTCCAGATCGGTCCTGCACATAGCCGCGATATCAACAGGTGAGATATCCTCGTGAAGGCCGTAGTAACCAACTCCCGCGCAATTAACAAGGATCTCGGGGTGGTACTCGAGGACCATATCAGCGAAAGTCTTCTGCCACTTGGCATCGGTGATGTCTGCTTCTATCTTTTGAAAAGGGATTTCATCGGCGAAATGTCTGCCGATACCTAATACGTTAAACCCAAGCTCATGAAGCATCAGAGCTATCGCTCTGCCTATTCCCGATGATGCCCCCGTCACTATCGCAGAAGATCTTTCCTCCATCAGTCACCTCACAAAGCCTTGTTATGACAAGATCCTTCATCTCATCGGCGATCCTCTCGGGATATACAGCATAGCCGTTATCGTTAACGAACGGGAATTCCGTAGCAGACGACATCGGGCAGCTGCGCCTTAATGCTTTGAGGTATTCCTTCGATATTCGAAATGAGCCAACGCTGATATCGAATACCTTAGCAAAGTCTACCTCTGAAAGGACTTTGTCCATGAATGTATTGTAACATGAAGCATAGTCACTTACATACATCAAAGGATCAAAACAGAGCCTTACTCTGCAACCTGAATTATAAGCATTGCGAACAGATTTTATTCTTGCATCCAGGCTCGCCGTATGGTGTTCATATCGCTTGATGATCTCCTCAGGCGAAAGCGTATATGAATAGATGATATTATCAGCAGGAACTACCGCTCTGCTCGCCGATTTAGTTCTTATCTCAAGAGTCAGATCAGGATGCTGCGATGCGAGGTCACACCAGAGAGATGTCATATCATAGATACCGTTCATGGCAGGAAGATCAGTCTCATACGAGACACTAAGATACATGGGACCATCCTTGAGCATCCTAATGACGTCAGCTGCATAATCTTCAAAGTTTACGAACATCAGGATATTAGCCGTAGGATACATTCCCTTAAGGAAGCAATAATCGCAGTCAAACAAGCAGTTCATGACATTGCTCGCATAATAGAATCTCTCATGACCGTGATCCTGACACATATCGGAACCTTCGAATATCCTGGTACCTTTATTCACGGCAAGGATAAGTTTCTTCGATGTCGCTTGTGCACGATGATCCTGCTTTTTCCTGTTAAAGACATCCTTATAGTGACGGATCACTATGACCTGAGCATCGGGAAAGCGCGCAATGATCTCCTTGGCGGCCTGATACTCCAGTGCCTGTCTTTCGACATAGATATGAGAGAAGTTACGATAAGATGAGCCTTCGTTCAACATCCGAAAGAGCCTCGTTAGCTGCCTTTTTGTTTTCGATCGGAAGATATCCTGCGAGCATATAATCGATATCGACGCCCTCTGAGAGCGCGAATCTGATAAGCCTGTTCAGGGTATTATTCATATATTCAGTACAGTGATAAAGATCAGAATACTTAACAAAGATCTTATTCGCCTCATCGTAAACGCCGCTTGAGGGCAGCGAAGCATAAATCTCATTTATCTCGCCGATGAGCTTCTCCGAATATCTACCGATAAGATCGATACAAAGCTCTTCTGTGACCCCCTCGGGAGATCCGCTGTCGGACACTACCTTAAAGAGCAATATCCTGTCAGGTGAAACATATGAAGAAGCCGCTCTGAATACCGCAGCCCCCTCCATATCGTATACGAATTCGGACATATCATCAGTGAAGTTATCGTCGAGCTTAAATGCATCAGATGTATGAAGGCAAATCTCGGGATAATCTGTCTTTAGAAGCATATCCGGATACTGATCCTTCCCCGAGTCCTCATCATGAAGACGTGAGATCCTGTAGATCTCACCTGCTTTTCTACCGGCACATACACCGATATTTACGACCAACGTATGCTCGATGTCGAGAACAGAAGAAAGCACAGCAGATACTGCACACGCAGCATCTACCTTTCCCATACCTGTTACGCAAAGAGTGATATCTTCACCGCGATAGACTTCAAAGCCGCCGAAAGATGAGTCACGCTTTAATCCAAGGAGCCTGATAAAAGGTATGGCTTCACACCTCATCGCGAAGAAAAAGCAGATCAAGACTCTTCCTCCTCATTAGTCTCTGCGGGTACAGCCGCAGTGTCAGAGCCAGAAAGATAGATAAGACCATACTGAATAGTCGCATAGTCCTCGAGTGCACCCTGAGTATCCTCATCGAAATACGTAGTATCGGTATGAAGCACACCGTCACTGTCAAATACGCCGAGTGAACTGATGGCACCTATCTCCTGCTGCAATACCCTGAGGCATGACCTGGAATCAGGAGAATCAATACCGGAGAGGTCAAGAACTGTCTGACCGAGGAAATTCGGGCTCGTAAGGCCATGATTTCCTGCAGTTGTAGCAATAGTCGTTCCACCTGCCGACAGATCGTAATTCGCCCAAATAAAGTAAGGTGTCTGATAGATAGGAACCGATTCCTCGAGAGTTATACCACCGAGGTCAGTCTGAAGAAGCTCCTCATAGAATCCCGGATCGAGGGTCGGACAGTGATCGCCGAAGAAACATACGATAGTGGGCTCATCGGAATCACGGAGATACTCGATAAGATATTCGAGTGCATCATCAGACTCACGGATGAGCGAAAGATAATTCTCAGCATAGTAATAGGAAGAGCCGTCATCAGGAGCAAGATCCGTCAGATGGATATCGTAAGCCATATTATCGTAGTGATCCGCGAAATCTGCGTGGTTCTGCATAGTAACGCAGAACAGGAACAAAGGCTCCTCGGACTCATCGTAGATATCGGTGATCTTATGGAAAGTCTCAAGATCGGAGATATAACGTCTTACATACTGAGCGTCAGGTCCGAAGTCATCTCTTGTATAGAACTCATCAAATCCGAGCAAAGGATACTTCTCACGTCTGTCCCACCAGTCGCCGTCAAATGAATGAAGAGCGACTGTCCTATATCCGTTATCCGAATATATCGAAGGCAACGCATCGATATCGTTGTTGACGTAGAAAGTATATACGGACGATCCGGGCAACAGATACGCCATGGAATAACCCGTAAGGAACTCAAACTCGGTATTACATGTACCTCCTCCAAAGATACTTACGGCGATATCACCATACATACATTCATCTTTAAGAGAATCGAAGTACGGCATAACAGGCTCTGATGTTTCAAAGTCCCTTATCTCGGTAAGATCGGCATACGCCTCACTCATGATACAGATGACATTAGGTCTTACACTGCCGCCGTTTACCCTCGAATCCAGATCCATGGAAGACGCCATACCCGTATAGCGATAGATCATGTCGTTATAAGTCTCGGGAGAATTACTGTTACCTGACTTGGCACCAAGATTATTGAGATGCATCAGGAAAGCCATATATGTACCGTTCTCGTTATAGCTTTGGATAGGCGGATTGACTTCGTAGTAGATGTTGAGCCTGTCGAGGAGCTTGGTATTAAACACCGTAGACACCAGTATGAGAAGTACGGATGCAGTCGAGAAAGCCATCATTGAGGCTCTCTGTGAAGAGAACTTGATATATGGCGTGTCAGTAAGCCTTATAAGGAGCATTATCGCGATAAACATGAGGATCCCAGCGATAAAGTTAGACGTTACGTGGAAATAATAAGTAGATCCGGTCTTCACCGCTATTCCGGCGGACATCAGATCCCATGGCATGAACGAATCGCCTCTCATTACGAGCTTTGTATGATTAACGAAAGCAAGCGTCAGGAACGGTATGCCGACGATAAGCGAAGCGGCAGTTCCCTTTCCCGTGATCATATGGAAAAGCAGGATAAGTGCAGAAAGTAATAAGAGTATCGTAAGCACTACAAAAGCGGTCTTACGACTAAGAGGATACAGGAAATTCAGGGGTCTTTCCTTCTCGATATTCATGACTTCTGCCGCAAGATAAATGAATACGGGAAGCACGATAAGCCTGTAGAAATTTCTGAATACGGTACTCGCCATGAGCTTCTTTACGAACAGCAGGCTCAATGCCACACCGAACAATACAAGGTGCAGCACGAGGCTGAACCAGTTCAGTGTACCGTAATAGTAGTTGATATTGGCTACATTCTTGAATCCGATAGACATATCAAGAGACAGCGGATCGCCGTTCTCATCAACATCCTGTGCATATTGGATAGCCTCACCGAATGAATTAACCTTGTGGGTATCGAGAACGAGCAAGGAATTTCGAGCCATCTCAGGAAATGAGAATCGGATATAATACCACTCGCCCTTCTCGAGGCTTAACCCGTCTACATCCACCTTTACGTAATTTCGATCGGCATTATAAAGATATGTATCGTCTTCGTAGATCTTATTATCCTCGGAATCATAGATCACAACGTGTACCTTATCCGAAGAGCTGAGCCTGGTCCTGTCGCTGTTGACCTTAAGTCTGAATGACGAAAGGCTCGAATCCTGAGCTTCAAAGGACATATTGTATTTCATGTTTCTTACGATACGGAACTCGACCGAGTCATCGGCCTGATAGTTCTTGTAGACCTTATCCGTATAAAAGCTCTGTCCGAACAGGAAAACGATTATCGCCACTATAAGGAGAAGGACATAATGATAAACATAGCGGGTGTGCAGGACACCGTCGATCCGACGAATATCTCCCCATATACTTCCGCCTAACTGCTTTACGTTCTTCATCCTGTCTCCGTATCTAAATCAAAAGTCCCGTGTATTTTATTACAAATATCGCGAAAAATCGAGTAAAGGCGTTCGAAAGCCCCCGTACAGTCTTTACCGCACGAGGGCTTAAGAAACTATCCCACATCTTCTTAAAAGCAGATCATTCCACTGTTAAGAGCTCATAAGCTTCGATCTTTCTGATCCTTCTGCTCTCAAATACGGCAAAGAGGAACGAAACGATGACTATAAATATACCGACTAAGACTACTCCTGCAACCGGTACTACGAAATTGGCCTTTATGATTCCGAACGAACTCATTGCAATGTTCATCACGGGATTCGCGTAATAATACGATACAACCGAGAAGATCAGTACCGACAATACGATAGAAGGCATAAAGCTCAGTGCCGTCTGAATCACGAGGTCATTCGATTCATATCCGATGGCCTTAAAGATACCGTAGTCCTTGCGCTTATTAAATATCAGAGACTTAACGAGCAGATAGAGCACCAGGAGTATTACCAGTGCAGATACGATACTCATTACAGCGAGCATTGCTACTGCTACAAACCTGAAAGTCGTAAGAGCGCCGTCGATGAGCTCATAGAAATTCATGCGAGAGATCATATGCTCACCAAACTCATCTTCACACTTATCAAGTACTGCAGCCGAGGCTTCTATAGTCTCCTCTTCGCAGTCAAAGTAGTAATATGCCGGAGCATACTGAAGATCCACGATCCTTTCGGCAGCGGACATGCTCATCAGGCCTTCCTTACCGCCGTTATTAGTAGTCTGCACGAGTCCGGTTATCAGGTATCCGTAAGTCTCATCGCCGTATGTAAGCTCGAGGACATCTCCTACGGACAAGCCGTATTCATTACAGAACTTACCGCTTACGGCGATCTCATTATCGTACTGAGGAAGTCTTCCCTCATAGCAGACGTTCTTGTTATTGAGCTTTGATACATCATCCATGATATAGACCCACAAACGGTCCTGATCTCCGTAGCTCAAGTAAAGCTGGATCATATTCTTGACGTTTGAAACGCCGTCTATCGACCTTAAATATTCTCCGCCTTCCTCGGCCGTAGCATTATCGAAAGCAACTACTCCGCTGCAATATTCGAAAGAGAGCATCTCGATCTTGGGATGAACATTGAAGTTCTCATACATCAATACACCGATCGTACAAAGGAATACCATCGCTCCTACAACGAAGAATGTTATGACATTCTGCTTAATGTTATTAAGAGCTGTCTTCATGGCAAGCGCAAAGTTAAGACCAAGTGTCGAACGGTCGAGTCTGATCCTGTTTCTCCTGAAGCTATGTCCCTCGATACCGTCGCGAAGAGCCGTGATAGGCTCGATCTTTCTGATCTTGATCAGTGCGATCTCAGTAAAGACAAATGTGAAAGCTACTACGGAGAATAACACGATCACGGAAGGAGCAGGCGCAAATGATACCGCATATGGGATACCCATCTGAGCTACAACGATCTTTGCGAAGATCGGCATCGTCAGATAAGAGATCAGTACACCGAGAACCGAGGCTGCAACAGCAAGCGTCAGGAACATAATATGAAGTGATATCTTGATATCCGTACTCGAATAACCTATCGCCTTAAGAGCTCCCAAAGTCTTGAGGCTCTCCTTGATGTAATTTGAGATGCTGTTGATGAGCATCATGAGAACAACTACCAGAAGTACTGCAGTAACAACGATGAATGAGATAACAAAGATCATCGATACGAATGTCCTGCCGTAGATGCTCTGATCAAGAGGCGTATTCGAAACAGAAGCTCCGGGGGCAACGGCAAGTATGTCATTACCGAACTTTATTGCGAAAGGCGCTCCCTTTACCCCGTCCTTGAGTTCATAGAAGGTAACGTAACACGTGCTGGGATGTTCGACAGAGAGCATCTCTGAATATGAATCATCATCAACTACGATCTCGAAAGCACCGCTGTTATTACAACCGAAATACGGAGTAGTCAGAAATCCTCTTACCTTGAGATCGTATCTCTTGCCCTGAACTTCAAAACCGAACTGATCTCCGATCTCAAATCCGCCCGCGGTATAGAACTGGTAAGGCAGATAGACATAATCCGTGGTGATCGAAGTGTCTTCATCTACGATCTCGGAATTAGCCATTTTCTTGTTAAAAGCAGTATCTGAATCGCAGAACTGGATGTTATTGGACATCTCACCTGTTCCGAAAGGCACAGACATTATGTAATTAAGGCACTGATATGTATAATGACGTGCCGTATCAGCCTCAAGCGCTTCATCGATATCTTCTTCGCTGAGGTCATCGATATTCTCCGTGATCCTGAAGAATCCGTCACCGGAATCAAGGCGTGCAGCTTCCTTCTGAGCCATCGGATATGCATCGGTAAGTATCAGCAGCGAAGTACTGAAGAGCATCGCAGTGATCACGAGAAGGCATACAAGGCCTATCGACGTACCCTTATTCTTGCGAAAGTGAGCACGTGCAAGAAGTAATCCCTTATTCATACTCACCACCCCATTTCGCCGAGGAAATCGCGGAGCATTATATGGCGATCCTTATCGCCTGAAATATAAGATCCGAGATTGAGTTCGCCTGCTATCTCGCCATCCTTTAAGTAAAGGATCCTGTTTCCTCTCCTGGCACTCGTGATATCGTGAGTGACCATGATTATCGACTGACCGTCCTTATTAAATCTTGTCAGAGTATCAAGTACATCTTTTCCCGTCTTCGAGTTGAGGGCACCCGTGGGCTCATCTGCAAAGACCATAGCAGGCTTATTTACAAGCGCTCTGGCTATTCCTGCTCTCTGAGCTTCACCGCCCGAGATCTGTGTGGGGAACTTATCCCACAATGCCTCATCAAGATCTACAGACTTTAAGATCTCCCGGGACTTCTTTATCGCTTCCTTTCTGTCACGGATAACAAGGTATGCCGCGGAAAGCACATTATCCATAACGCTCATGGAATCAACAAGATATGTCTGCTGGAATACGAAACCGCAATTCTTTCTTCTGAAGACTGCGAGCTGATCGGAATTCTTCTTGGTGATCTCCTCATCGCAGAAAGTGATCTCGCCCAAAGTAGGCTTGTCCATACCGGACAGTGCGTAAAGAAGCGTTGACTTACCTGCTCCGGAAGGTCCCATAAGGATCGTAAAGTCACCTTCCCTGATCTCAAGATCTATGTTTCTTAAGACGTGCTGCTGTACGCCTCCGCTTGAATATGTCTTACAAAGCTTTCTTGTCTCAATGATATTCTTCATCAATTCATCCTCCTTATGGCACTATGATAGTTTTTCAACCCTTAAGTGCCTTTAAGGATCTCTTAAATAGTTCTTAAATCGTCCGGATACAGAATGTAACGGCAAGTCCCGGATCGGCATTTTCCAGAAGGAGCCTGCCGTTCATATTCTCAATAAAGTAATTTGCAAGATACAGGCCAAGGCCAGCGCCGTCCTTATCGACTGCGTTGGCACCGCGCGAATACTTATTCTTCAGTAGCGGCAGCTCATCTTCGGTAACTCCCGGCCCCTTATCACGCACCCTGATCCTTAGATATTCATCATCGGTCGCAGCAGTGACCTCAATTTCGGTATCCGCATACTTATATGAATTCATGAAGATATTATCGAAAGCCTGCTGAAGCCTCAGTTTGTCAACAAAGATACGGCATTTCGGAATGCTGAAACCGCCTGCCTTATTAAGGTGGTCTGAGTTCCTGATAATATCGTAAAGAATATTACTGTCAAAGTCCGAAGGGGATACGGGGATCTCGGTAATATCATTAACACTTGAATTAAATAGGTTATCAACAAGGACCGTAATCTGATCAGCCTTTACATTTATAAGATTAAAGTATTCCTTTATCTTGGTATCCTGCGAAAGCTCATAACCTATCTCAGATGTAGATTTGATCGATGCAACGGGCGTCTTGATATCATGCGAGAGCTTCGCGACCATTTCCTTCTTCTCATCATTGGCATTCTTCTCAGCAACCCTCGCGCTCTTTATCTCAGATCTCATGATATCGAAAGCCTCGGTAAAGTCACCGAATACATTACTCCTGTCAACAGTCAGCGGCACATCAAGATCTCCGCCTGCCACACGTCCTGCGAAATCCTGCATCTTCTGAAACGGGTCAAGGATCTTTTTCTTAACATCAAGATAAAAGACGATAAAGATAACTACCTGAACGAAAGAGATTATCAGAACGATCCTGAGGATATGAGTCTTATACTGCTTTATCGCATACACGGAATCATCATGAACTATCATCTTCGCGACCACCTGATCATCGGAAGTGATATCAAGTATCGTCTCGGAATTCTTGACCGCATCATTTATCGATTCCGAAAGACCGTCACGGGTCTTAAAGACAACCGCTCCGTCATTATCGATTATTACGTAATCGATGCCCGTCTTATATTCGGACGGCGAGCCGTAATTGACTTCGACCGACTTAAGACATTCATTTACAACTACAGGATCAGCAGCAATATGCTCGATCTTCCCGAGGAAAACGGAAAACAAAAAGACTTCAACGACAAATGTCAGGACGAGCGCAAAGATATAATGCTGTCGCTTCATTTCATATTCCCCGGAATGAACTTATATCCTTCTTTCCAGACGGTAATGATATATGCGGGATTTTGAGGATCCTTCTCGATAGCCTCCCTGATCTTCCTGATATGGACATTCAAAGTACCGTCGGAAGTAAACTTATCCTTCCAGACATTATCAAAGAGCTCGGCCTTGGTTATAAGGCGGTTTCTGTTATCAACCAGATACGAGAGCAAGGTAAACTCAAGACTCGTAAGCTTTGTTTCCGTTCCGTCAACATACAGCATCTTATTGGGCTTATCTATCTTGATCCTGTCATCCTCATAGATATCAGACTTGTCATCAGCAACTGCACCGAATCTCTTAAGGAACACCTTGACCTTAGCAAGGAGAACTCCCATAGAATAAGGCTTCTCGATATAATCATCTCCGCCGATGTTTAATGCGATGATCTTGTCATCGTCAGTATTACGAGCAGAGATAAAGAGGATCGGAATATCCATCGACTGCCTGATATATTTACAAAGATCGAATCCGCTGCCGTCAGCTAAGTTAATGTCCAGAAGTATGAGCGAAACCTCATTTTCAGACAGGAAAGCAAGCGCATCCGCCTTGTTATAAACGGCATGAGCCTTAAGCTGAAAGAGATTAAAATAATCGCAGGTATTATCTGCGAGCAACTGTTCATCATCGATTATCAGGCAATCATATTTCATGAATTAATTATATCATCTTGAGTCAGATTTCTATCATCAGATGATAAAGGCATTATCAGAAGCACAGAACAACGTGTCTTGTATATACCGCCTCACCGTTATGAAGGACCGTAACATCGCACTCGATATATTCAGGGCAAGTAGCCAAATCATTAACCGAATCATCGAAATCAAGCTTTACGGTAAATCTGTCATAAGTTCCGTTCGTGAAAGGATTGGTAAAATCATAAGCTGTCCATGATGTCGGATCACTTGCAGTCGCAGATTCACCTAATCTGAAATATCCGTAATGAACATATCCTGCATCAAGCTCAGATGCACCGGATGAATAGAGCCTGTAGATAGCCCTGCTCCTGATATCACCTGATGTTCTATAGTCATCGCCGTCATAAGCATCAACATTGTTTACTGCATCATAATGATCCTGGCTGATGGCATAATTAGCAGATATACTCTCGAAATATGTATTATTCCTTCTAATGAACAGCACATCACCATATGCGCTATCCCCTGTGGAATTCAAAGGGCCGTCGCCCTTACCACTCTTTACATATACATCACCAGGTTGAGAGACATTAGCATTCGTACACTCTGCCCTCAGGGAATCAACGACTGCATCCGCGATAAGCTGTGCGCGGCTCAAGTCATTAGTATGTGTATAGATCTTCTCAACGGGATATACGAGCATAACGCAGGACGCCATAAAGATCATCGTAAGCGCCATCGCTACGACGAGCTCAACGAGAGTCAAACCTCTCTTGGATCTTCCTGTTCTCTTAATCCTACGCATTTAAGTCACCTTAGATCAACTTGCAACTTCATACACGATATATGAATGGCCTTCTGAATCTTCAATAACACTGTAGTTATACCGACGGATCAGATTCTCCTGACCCTCAGCCGTATTACGTACAGGCTTGGGATCACCGCCGCCCGGCGTAACATTATCCAGATCTGTGCCGCTTCTTTCCTTTTGCAGGTCGACCATAGCATCATCTGCAGACTTACGGATTTTACCGGCACGTCTCTCGGAATTAGTCGCGAAAGCGATTCCCTGCGAGAATATAAGGAGCATGATCGTAAGGAGCGTAAAAGCAACCATTACCTCTACGATCGTCTCACCGGAATTATCTCCCAAGATCCTTCTTGTCTTACTAATGAGCTTCATATCAGTAGACCCTCGTATAAGATGTGCCGGAACCGGAATACGTTGCGGTATAAACATATTCATACTGCTCATTTGCTACCTTGGCGGTAACGGTAACCACATAATTCTCTCCGCGCTTACTGACAACGGCAGTAACTGTGCCATTACAATCACCGGCAGAAGCATTGTCTGTAAACAGAGCTTTGTCGTCCGAAGCATATATAGCTGCAAGATCTATCTTCTTATCATCTACGATAAGTTGATCGAGCGAATCGCCAAGACTTGTTGCCATAACATAAGCCTGATCCTTATATTGCTGCTTATCAGCCGCAGCCCAAAGCGTAGTCGTTGTCATACGAAGGATTACGACACCCGTAATGATCAATATTGCGATAACCGCGACAAGGAGAAGGCTCGTTCCCTCATTATCTCGAAGGATCGAACCGGTTCTCTTGATCAATGATGTCTTGTTATACCGTTTCATAATTCACCTTTTCCGCATCGGATCCACAGTAGATCACTTGCCATAATATCCATCACTATGGCTATATAACGAACGTGAATCCGTCCCCGTCCAGAATGCACCGCTTGAAGCGTTAAGCCCTGTTCTATTACTGATAATATAGAACTGAAGCGGTATCTTTGCTCCGTTAAGAACTATCGTATTTCTGAAACTGTCGCCGCCGATCTTTCTGGTATCAATCGCCGACGAACCATCATAACGAGGATACTCATACATCCATTCACCATTGACATAGAATAAAGCCGGTGCTTGCTCATCCTCAACATATGCGACATAGTAAACAGTATATTGCTGAGAAAGATCCATTCCACCGGAAGCTTTGTGTGTTCCCACTCCGACAATTAAGATATACGGCTCACCGTTTGCAGCACCTCTGTCACAACCTAACAGCTGAAGAACCTTATCTCCCCAATCTTTATCAGTTCCGCTATTCCAGAAAACATTATTACCATCGGTAGTCGCGCTATGCGCTCCATTACCATCACCCAAACCATACAACTCCTGCATAACTGCCTGTGCAGCAATTCGAGTTTCATCAGCCTTCTGAATATACTTAGCCTTTTGAGCATTTTTAATATACCCTGTCAGAGCAGGAACCATCATAGCCGCAACTATAGCAAGAATTACGAGCACAACGATCATCTCAACAAGCGTAAATGCCCTCTTGCTCCTGTTAAACTTACCGTTTGACATTCTCAACATTGTGCTCACCTCCAATCGCGCAATATTTCTTAACTAAATTTTACGCTTTCAGAGGATTTTCATCAATAAATCAAGAGAGAACGTTCTGTTAACAAAAAATCAACAGACAATCCGCATTAACGCCATGAAAGATATATCAGACACTCAGACAAATCTGTCGGTCAGGCGCCCGTCATCATCAAATATGAGATTATACTGTACCATCTGGAGAGCTGATAATTCATCCGAATAAGGACAAGCATCGATTGACGGATAGTAATTTCCCTCACTGTCCCAAATACCAATAGCTGTAATAGCAGGAACAGATTCATGCAGATCAAGTAAATATCTGTCATAATCAGAAAGCTCAACTCCCGCAATCTCTAATACAGTGCTGGCAAAGTAATTAGTTGATAATGTATTCAATACAGGTTCGTGCTCCGCATCACCAAGCGTATTCACTTCTTCGATATCAAAGTTGGCCCATATAACATAGGGGACATAGTAGTTGTTGACTTGATCTCCTGCATGAGTTGCAAGCACTTCGAGAGCATCATTATCTAGAGATGGTTGATGATCACCATACATAGCAATAATAGTCGGTTCATCACATTGCGAGAAGTATTCGATCAATTCTTTGAACGCTTCATCACTTGTCTTAATAAGTGACAAATAACTATTAATTGATTCTGTAGCTTGAAAATTAGTAACATAGATCATATTCTCTTCAGTTGGCTCGAAAACTTGTGTATACCCACCATGATTTTGGATAGTTACATTAAAGCAGAACCAAGGTTCATCAGAAGAGCTCCTAAAATCTTCATACATCTGCTCTACTCTTTTATAATCTGAAGAATCACTTAAGTATTCTCGAGGAAGTTCGCTCTCAGGAAAATCACCCCTGAAATTATTTTCAAATACAATCTCATCAAATCCAAAATGAGTATATACGTTAGTACGGCTATAACCGGATGAATAATATGGATGATATGCTACCGTATGGTATGGGGTCGGCTGACTCTCAAGAACCTGAGGGACAGACGGAATATCAGCATTAATATACTGCGTATACGGTACGGCACCATACGGAAGAAACTGTAATGTAGAACGAGTCAATACTTCAAATTCTGAATTTGCAGTAGGACCTCCGGTTATGGACATATTAAGATAACCCTTCTGTGTATTCTCAGTAAGGCTATGAATATAAGGCAGATAATCTTGATTAGTCTCAATATCATAAAGAACAGACAAATCCGAGAATGCCTCATTTTGGATTATGATGATATTTGGCGATGCATATGTATTATTTACATATTCTGGAGCTTTATCTAAGGCATCGGCTGCTAGTTGAGCATCATATCCTTCCAGTTCCACCTTAGCTATTGAATTCATGTTGCTGAGAAAATATGGAATATAACCTGTATGCGCAACACTCTCATTATAATTCCATGCAACTCCCATAATGTTTTTATAAAGCATGCCGTTAGTGAATGTCAGTATAACGCAAACAACAATAGAAGCAGCTATGCCTGAGCGAAGCAATACCTCCCTGACACCATACTTACTACGTTTCGGGAATTTCAAGATTATCGTTATCACTACAGCAGATAACAATAATCCAAGCGATAACCAGAACCAGAACGACGGCTTATAGGTATAATTTCCGGCAACCTCCATAGCAGTACGTACTACCGTCAGGTCACCAAACATAACATAGTTTCCTCTGAACTGGAACACAATATCATTTATAAGTCCGATAAGATAAGATAGTCCAAGACTTACAAAAGAACCTATCTTAACATTTCTAGTTATTACGTCAACAAACACCTGAAGAATGATCCAGTAAAGGATGTTATAGAGCAGAAGACTCGAAGCCATGTTCATCCTGCTACCGACCTGAAACTCAAGTATCATACAAGACCATAAAGCGATAAAGAGGATAAACACTACCTTATATAATTTCGGATGAAATGAAGGGAAACTCCTAACAGCACTGATAAGATTCGGCCAATCAATAATACAACAGCCAAGAATGGCAAAAGCGCCTATAATTCTGAAGAACGAAACCCAATGACCGAAAGAATAGTAATTAGTAAATAGCTCATGTGAAAAGACTGTTTTTATCGTCATTACGTAATAGAAGAATATAAATCCAAAGATCAATCTTATATACGGCATCCACTTCTTCAGACCGAAACTAGTTTTGGGGCTAAATGACACATGAAATCTTAAAGTAATAAAGACAATCGGGAATAGCGAAATAATAAGATTAATTGCCCTGGCATAATGTTGCTCCAGCATATCTTTTATGATATCTGAACCATTTACCTCTTCCCTATAATCAGTGCTGGCGACATTGTCATAAACATTACTCCCCCTCATATAATCAAAGGAATGTTTAAACATGTTATACCCATCAAAGAGCAGATAAATTATAATGACAACTACTGCCAACAAGACAAACAGTAAATTACTATTTCTAAATTTTCTTTTATCCATATTCTTAATATAGCACAAAAAAGGTCGGGGACGAATCCCCGACCTTAATCAAATTAATAACAAATCAGTAGCAAACTAATCTAGATTAGGAAGCAGTCCACTCACCGGTTGATGCAGACCATGTATATGTGTAATTACCGATCTTAACAGAACCACCAGTGATAACACCTGTAGAACTATTAACTGAGAAGTTGCAAGAATCAAAGCTTGTACCTACAAGAGTTCTTACTGTCTCACCGTTACCACAAGAAGTAGAAGCATTTACAGGATAAGCAGGTGAAGACTTCGAGAACTGATATGTAGCTGCGGACTGAGCTGCTGTCAGTACTGTAGCTGCCATCTGATAGTCCTTCTCCTGACGAGCTCTCTTGATGTAACCTGTAAGAGCGGGCACGAGCATTGCTGCGAGTACTGCGAGGATAACGAGAACTACAATAAGTTCAACCAATGTAAAACCTTTTTTCGACTTGTTCATCATCTTCATAATGAGCACCACCTTCCGTTGAATTTTTTAGAGTTTGTATAACCGAATCACTTGTTCGATCACCTTATGGTTGCACTTTACCCTACTTCGAAACCGATTTCAACACATTTACGCCACAATTAAAATCATATTAACCAGTCGTTCATAAATAACGAAATTATTGCCAAACCATAAACTAAGAACGGAGCCAAGCGTATCAAGGCTTTGCGGCCTTTTTTACCACATATGATAATGTAAAAACTGTAAACACCGGCAAGGAACATTCCAAGCACTGCAGCGGCAATTACGGGACGTAATCCGAGGTATAATCCGGCTGCTGCCATGAGCTTTATATCACCTCCGCCGAATGCTTTTTTGATGCTCAATGCAAGTATCAACATTGGAACTGATATTACTATTGCACCTAAAAGATGATCGATCGCACCGCCTATTGACCACTTCTCTATAACAAAGAAATTCACTACGGCTAGTAATGCTATAAAGATAAGTATCAGATCAGGTACTATACCATCCTTAATATCAGCCGAAGCACACGCGACGAGTAGCAGGAGAAAAATAGTTGTCATATATCCCTGCGGCGTGAATCCGTGCACAAATAATGCGCAAAAAACGGCAACCGCCGCGAAGATATAAAATATCGGCGACGGTATGCTGTTTAGATCTTTAAGTAATTTGTTAGAACAAGTCTTATCAGTCATCATTATAGGCAACACGCTCTAACTCTTCCATTGAAGTAATACCCTGCTGAACAAGAAGTTCAGCTGCCATTCTCAGAGTCTTCATACCCTGATTCTTTATAGCATACTGCTTCATGACTTCAGCCTCGGCATTTTCGGCGATCATCTTACGCATTGCCTTATCCACAACGAGCACCTCATGAATAGCGGTACGTCCGAGATAACCGGAGTTATGGCACTGTCCGCAACCCGCTCCCTTCATGGCACCGGGGATGTCATGACCCAGGAAATCGATCTGCCTCGGTGAAAGCGGCTCGGGTCTTGCGCAGTAAGGACATACCTTACGCATAAGTCTTTGAGCTACTACGCCTACAAGAGCAGATGACAGCATGTAAGGCTCGGCACCTATATCGATAAGTCTTACAATTGTCGATGCCGCATCATTTGTATGAAGCGTCGAAAGAACCAGGTGACCGGTTACAGCTGCTCTAATGGAAATGGAAGCTGTCTCGGCATCACGAGTCTCACCTACCATGATTACGTCAGGATCCTGACGCATGAGAGCTCTAAGACCCACCTCGAATGTAAGTCCTGCCGTCGGATGAACCTGAACCTGATTCAGCCTGGGGAGATTCTTCTCAACAGGATCCTCAATGGTACTGATGTTAATAGGCTTCTGTGAGAGTGATCCGAGAGCGTTATAAAGAGTCGTGGACTTACCGGAACCCGTAGGACCTGTAATGTAGATCAGTCCGTTAGGCGACATAAGCATCTTAGTGAACTTATCATAGCACTCCTGAGTCATACCGAATGTCTGGTTATTATCGATAGCAACCGCAGACATGATAAGTCTCATAACAACCTTCTCACCGAATACCGTAGGAATTACGTTAACACGGACGTTAACGATCTGTCCCTGGATCCTTACTCTGAAGTGACCGTCCTGAGGGATACGTCTCTCGGCAATATCCATGTCACCCATGATCTTGATTCTGGCAACAAGAGAATCCTGTACGTTCTTCTGAAGAGTGATATAGTCGATGAGGGTACCGTCGATACGCATTCTTACCATAACGTTAGTCTCGAACGGTTCGATATGGATATCGGAAGCATTATCCTGGAATGCCTTATCAAGAAGTGAGTTAACGAGGTTGATGATAGGCGCATCGTCTGCACCGGCACTCGTATCGATAACGATCTCGTCGATATTTGTGCCTGTAGTATTGGCATTGGCACTCTCTGCAGCCATCTGAGCCTTGATACCGGCATAATGATAATCAATAGCATCCTTAAGAGCCTGCTCTTCAGCGATAACAGTCCTTACGGGCATACCGATCGTCTGCCTGATATCCTCGATGGCATAAAGGTTAAGAGGATCATTAACGGCAAGTATTACCTGACCGTCTTCCTGTACGAGAGGAAGCATTACATACTGATCTGCCATCTGCTTTGGAATAAGTTTAACAGTCTCAGGATCAATAGATACCGATCCGAGATCTACTAACTGCATATCAAGTCTGTCAGCAAGAGCCGAGAGCATCTGAGCTTCCGTAACGTAGCCCAGGTCGATCAGCGTCTGACCGATTCGCTTACCGCCCGATTGCTTTTGTATGGTTAAGGCTTCTTTGAGCTGGTCTTCGGTAATGTATCCGGCGGAGACCATCAGATCGCCTATACGAATCTTGGAGTTATCTGCCATATCCGTTAATCCTCCGCTTCCGCTGCATTGATCACAGCATCTGATACCATCGCCTCGTAATCGGCGATATCGACCATATAAAGATTAAACTCTACTCTGAGTCTTACGTTCTCATTATCGACCATCTCAGTCGTACCGTCTTCCAGTTCAACTTCTACCTGATCGAGCTCGGACCACTCAAAACCCGTGAGCCTGATCGAAGGCTTTACTGAGAGATCATCGATCAGTGCCTGGCACGCTTCGGGAGATCCAACGACTACATATGTAAGTTCAACACAATATACGCTGGAAGATGCAGTAGATACTGCAGATGCTCTGGCTCTGTCATAAGGAACGTTCAGACCTTCGACCTGAACCTGAGTGACAGCACTGCTGCCGCTTCCGGAAGACGTAGGCTTCGGCGTAGGACTCGGTGTAGGAGTTGCTGCATTAGCTGAAGTTGCTTCTACATCCGAATAGATATAAGGAACCTCAACTACCGGACTTGTCGGCATCGTGATGTATAGGTCCTCAGGATAGAGTCCAAAGTCGATCATGTAAGATGTCATCATGCGGTCTATTTCTGAGCTTCTCATCATGGGATAGTAGTCAGCGGTCGAATCGTAGAGTTCATCAACTGCTTCCTCAAATACTGCCTCAGCAGGAGTGAGACTCATGATCTTACTCTTGTACTGATTCTGAAGGGCTTGAGCCTGCAGGATATCATCTGTCGTAGAACCGATATCAATGATGACCGGTCTTATCGCAAACCATCCGAAAGCAAATACAGCACCTGCACTCAAGACTGCTGCTATAGTCTTTTTATCTTTAGCGCTGAGGTTAGTTTCAAATGCCATATCAGCTCACCTCCTCTTCTGAATCCTCTGCGGCGGCATCGGGACTAGCGAGAGAACATACAACGTTGATAGTCCAGTTCTCGCCGTCTGAATCGAGTGTATAACCTGTATAATCTACACTTTCGAAGATATCCATATCGAGAAGGTCGCCGATAAACTGGTTGATATCATCTACTGTCGTGGATGAAGCAGTAATACTGAATACGCCTGTCCTTGCGCTGTAGCTTTGGAAATCAACGGTGACATTTCTTCTCTGAGCTGCCGTAAGGATCATTCTGTTTATCGAAGAATCAGCTATCGGATAAGAGTCGAGGTCTCTTTCGAGCATATCGACACCGCCCTGGATTGTTCCGATATCGGCCATGCTGTCATACATTGCATCGTACTCAGCAACCTGCTCTAATGTATCAGAGGAAGAATTGTAGTCCTTGATCTTCTTGAGCTCATGCTCGAGGCTGCTCTTAACGTACAACAATCCGGCAAATACGATAATAGCAATGCCCAAAAGAACTGCGAAAGGAATGATCACCTTCCCGACACCGCTTGCGGCCTTCTTCTCCTTCTCGGTAACTTTCGTTGCCTTTAGGATCGGAAGCTTCTCGTCTATCTTCCTGATACCTGAGATCGGATAGATATAGAACGGATAGGAACTCTGCTCGCTTGAGATAGAAGTTCCGTTAGGCGGAGTAGCCATCGAGATATCCACCTGACTGTCGATATTCAGGATGTCATTGACCAGTGCGTTTACATTAGTCTGAGACATACCGGCGAATATAACATCATTAACCGTGATATTCAGATGCTGCGCAGATATGAACTGTCGGATAGATGAAACAGATGCGTAGATCTCTCGTGCGAACTCGGGAGTACCGGGCTGAGCGAATACTCTGGATGTTGAATCGTAATAATACTTACCTTCTGCAAAGAAGATAGTAACAAGTGAATTACCGTCAAGGATCATGTAGATGACATTCTTACCGGCAACCTGTCTCGTAAAGAACTCGGTTGCGAGCTGAACACCGTTATGGAGGCTCTTAAGTTTGAGGCCTACCTTAGCGAAGATCTCAACATACTTCTCAACGAAATCGGTCTCGGCTGTCTCATATATAACATGCCTTGTCTTCGCTTTACTGTTCTTTGAAACAACATACCAGCCGGTAACGGGCTTTTGGAATCTGCCGTAATCGGAATCTGAAGTCTCTCTGGCAATAAACTCCGTTGTCTTCTTGTCTGATGTAATGGGAACATCTACTCTCGATGCACGAAGCTGAGGAGAATTGATGATCAGAGTTATCTCAGACTTAGGAAGCTTATTAAGATCCCATGCTGTCTTGACGGTCTGAGTAACAAGATCCTGATCCATTACTACACCGTTAAGAACTGCACCTTCAGGCAACGGAGCTGAGAAGAGCTTCGTTATCTTAACACCTGTAGCGGTCGCGTTGCCTACTGCAACCTGCAGATTAGTATTTGAGAGAAATACAACTATAGACATATTTACTCTCCTTTCTTACGAACCTTTACCAATCGTTGAGTAGGACTGATAGATCGGCTGGATGATAGCTATCATGATAAAGCCGACTACCGTAGCCATTACTACGATCATTACCGGTTCGATATAAGATGTCAGGCGAAGAAGCGCCTGCTGCGAATAGAAATCAAGATCATCAGCAACGGACTCGAGCATCGGTCCGAGCATACCCGTCTCCTCACCTACTTTGATGGTAGCGGGAAGTTTCGAGATAAATCCGTCAACTTCCTGAATGGCGGTTGAAACGTTATTACCTGCAAGAACTTTAGTCTCAACTTCATCAAACTGTGCTTCTACATACTCGTTACCGATAGTTCCTCTAGCTATCTGGATACAGCTGTAAATCGGAATACCGGATGAATAAAGAGATGCCATCGTACGTGCAAATCTTGCCGAATAGATGACCTTCAGGAGCTTGCCCCAGAATCCCTTTGTCTTGAGCTTATCGATGTTGTACTTAACTACTGGGATCTTAACTACGATCTTACCGAATATAAACGCCAGTACAACTATGATCGCGAGTACGTACCACTTGGTAGCTACGAAGTTCGAGATACCCATCAGGATCCTCGTAGGAAGCGGAAGCTTTCCCATCGTGGAAAACATCTCTTCAAACTGAGGAAGTACATAACCGAAGAGGATCGCAACAACAAGTACGATAAGTCCTGCGAGGATCTTAGGATATGTTAGTGAGTTCTTTGCTGCCTGCTCGAGCTGTGCATCCTTAGTAAACTGGTCAGCGAGCCTCAAGCAAGTGTTATCGAGTGAACCTGATGTCTCAGCGGCCTTGAGCATGAATATAAGAAGCTGCGGGAATGCGGGTTCGAGCTCAGTCATGACTGCAGATAAAGCAACACCCTGTACAACTCTGTCACGAAGCTTGATATAGAGCTGTCTTTCATAAGGAGAAAGCGCCTCGTCATTAGCTACGATTTCAAGCGCCTTAACGAGCGTAACACCCGCCTTGGTGAGCGTTCCGAGCTGGCGGCAGAAATCTGCGAGCTGTGTCTTCTTCAGAGGCTTAAGTGCGATATTCTTAACAACAGGCTTTACATCCAGGAGTAAAAGACCGGCGTCATGGAAACGCTTCTGAAGATCAGTCTCGTCATAAGCTTCGGCCTTACCCTTTATGACCTTACCTTTGCTGTCCTGTGCCCGATACTTATATTCCGGCATTTACGTTCCCTGCCTTTAAAAAAATTATTTATTACTCACCCTCAAACTTTAAAAGTTCGAATGAATAATAAACTCTGAAATCACCTTCAACTTCCGCGTCTAATCCCCCCTGCGCCGAAGTGTTGGTGTAGATCACCCTGTAAAGACCTTTACGATACTCGAACTGTAAGGGAGTGTTCGTAGTATCGTCCCAGGAATAAAGGATAACTTCTCCGTTCCTGGTCGAGATCTCAGCTATCCTTACATCCGCTCCGTCAACCATACCGTTAACATTGGAAGGATCGTAGATAGACGACATCTCTCCGTAGTATTCGGTACCTACTATTCGAAGTGCACGCCTTATATCGCGAGCCTCCTTATATGCCTGTCTTGCACCCGCATCAGCTGCCGCCCAAAGAGCTAAAGCCGCCAGCAGTACAAAGCAGACAAAGATGATAAGGGCCGATTTCATCACCTGAGTGATCGGACTCTTTTTGTAGAATTGAGTGCCTTCAACGAAGACTTTTTCGGGCTTATCATCAGTCATAGCAGATACCTCTTTGCCGTTCTACTGTTTTTAGAATATCAAAATTATGTTTTCGTGTACTATCTAAAATGTTAAATTTGTTTTAAATTATATATAAAGGACGTGCAGATAAACTGCACGTCCTTCATTTTTCAGTTTCCTGAGTCATTAAATGCTATCAAGGATCGGGAGTTCCTTCCGGCTGAGAACCATTATCTTCAGTTCCCTGCTGATCCGTCTGGTCATTTGAGGTATCAGAGTCCTCATTAGTACCAGAATTTTGATCATCGGACTCGCCGCCTGATCCTCCTTCATCGGTTCCATTGTTGGCATTCGGATTTTCAGGTTCCGGATCAACCGGGTCAGCCGGATCCGAATTCGGATCCTCGGGCGGAAGTGCGATCGCTATCGTGTAAACGCGAGACTCTGTGTAATTACCGATACCAGTAATAACGATATTACCCTCGCCTGCATTCTCTGTTGTCAGATATTGGATCGTGTAATCCTGACCTGCAACGAGCTCAACGCCATCCTCTGCGCTTACAATGAGACCATCCTTAGGGATGATATTACCATCCGCATCAAGATCATAAGGTCCGTCAGGAATCACTACCGTAATACCTTCATCCGTAAGAGGTCTTACGATCTTGTATGTCCAGGAGATTGCACCCTGATAATTGCCACGACCGGTGATCGTAACAACTGCCTCAGCTGTAGGATTAGTATTATTGTCGTAGCTTATGTCATAATCCTGACCTGCTACCAACGTCATACCATTATAAGTTATAGATGCTACCTGAGGCTCAACAGCCAATCCTGTGTACTCCATCGTAGGCTCATCAACAGTAAGGTCCGTATCAAAGACGATCTCAGCATTTGATATATCTATGGCTGTAATTTCGAACGTCTTAGTGAGCGTTCCTGCATAGCCGTTGATTCCTGTTATCTGAACCGTAGCAGTACCCGCATGATCATTATCAATGTAGTTAACTTCATAATCACTGTCGCGAACAAGAGTAACAGCACGACGATTCGTATATACAACAGTCAACTCATCCTCTGAGAACTCAATCGGAGATCCATTGTATTCAATAGTTGAATAAGACAGCGTTATTGTCGTATTTGAAGACGTGAGGTTAGTACCGCCCTGAAGCAAAGGCCAATCTCCAACATGCGTACCGCCTACAAAAGCACGATACGGGAAAGATACACTGGCATTGCCACCACTAAGGTAAGAATCATAAGGAGTAGCAGAATAAGTGGTGCTCCTATTGATGGCACTGGCAGTTCCAAATTCTATAACGCCCTGATAGACATTTAAATTTGAAGTACTATTTCCACCGAAGAACTCAAACTGACCTATCCTTCGTAAACTGGTATTGCTGTTATAGTAACTTAAAGCGTAGTTATTAATTCCTTGAGTACCAGGACCAGGCGTATTTTGGAAACAATCTCTATCATAAACATATCCGGCAAATATACCGACCGATGCTGTTGTATTAGCTGTAACTCTACCGGTACAGTAGCAAGTATTTACCATGCCATAATCAGATAATGTCCCGGTTGTAACCTCGCTATTACCAACAAAGCCTCCAACGTTCTGATTACCTCTGACAGAAGCAGTAGAATAGCAGAAATCGATATAACCTGCTCTAAGATTATCATTGCTATTAGAATTATTAACAAGATTGTTACCATAACAACCTATAAAACCTCCAACATTGTTATAACCAACAACATTATCATAACCTGTTGCATACTGACCGCCGACAGTATGACCGCCACAATAGCAATGAGTAATGAAACCTTTGATCATCTTTCCTACAAAGCCGCCTGTAGCATTACCAGACTCACTATAGATAACAGCAGTAGAATATGCATAACTTATGCTTCCACTCTTTATTAGGCCGATGACACCACCTGCAAAGGTGCTCTTCGTTATAATACAAGGACTTGAAGAATCACTTACAACAGATATATATCTGCTAGAATCACCCATATCAGCTGCACGTGTGCTATAACTGCGGCTATCATCATAAGCAACACCGACTCTGGGCAGGCTCTGCTTAGCAGAATTGGAATCATCGTCACTTCCGATACTTCCGAATACACCACCGACACCGATATCACGATAAGGACTACCGTCGCCGCCGGCAAAGATAACGCTATTATTAGTAAATTCAACAGCTATTTTGCCTGCTTCAAACTGAGGCTTATCAGTCACATAACCAACCACACCGCCAACGTCAATGCAGATACAGTTTGGTGTACTCAATACACCGTTATTATAGCTACCATTATAATCGCCAAGTCTGGTGTTATTTGTAAGATTAATGATCAGATCTCCATAGATCTTAGCCCCATCCAACATTCCGATAATTCCACCAACATTGTATGTTCCGTTTACATTAGAACCGTTAAGGGTAACATTAATATTGGCATAGATATTATTCTTCTCTGAAGCAGTTGAAGTTGAAGCTCCAATCTTTCCACAGAAGCCGCCTACTGTGTGATTCTGAGTATAGACGACCTTAACTGTTTCAACCTGGTAATCAGACTTTGAATTCGCAGCTGTTCCTAACTGACCATAGCAACTTCCTATCCACCCGCCAACACAAGAAGTTGAAGTATCAGTAGCAAATACACAAAGACCAAGGGTATCAACTGACATGTTGATAACTTTACCGCTTCCCTGCACAGAACCGATAAGTCCGCCAATGTTATTTCCGCCACCACAAACAGCTATAGAATTATAGTAACTTCTGCCGGCAGGATATGCTGTTGTTGTACCGGATGACATATAGTTAGAAAGATTAACTGTAGATCCGCTACCGCCAAGGCTGATATTATTAACAGTACCCTGGTTGACCTGTCCGATAACACCACCGATATAAGCATCAGTAACACTATTAAGCTGCTTAACAGGCCTTGCAGCTCTGTTAACCGTTACGCTTGCAGAACTGATCGTAGGAGAAGCACTGCTACCTACTCTACCGATAGCACCGCCGATACAGCTCTTACCGCGAACAGCATCATTACAGGAGATGGTAACTGATACGGATGCATTACCGTCATCAAGTCCGATAACACCGCCGACATCATTATCACCTGCAACATAAGACTGGTATGCGATAGTAGCACTCGCACCACCACTCAAGGCAGCTCTGTTGTAGCCGACAGCTCCGCCGACCTTAGTTCCGAGTGTTGTTTCGCTTCCGACATGAGCTCTGCCGGACAACGTGATACCAAGAGCACTGGAGACCGTAGCACCGTTATCACCGATGATACCTCCTACGGAATCATTACCGTCAATGCAGGCAGAACCGGACATCGTGCAGTTCAATGCAGCACTGACGTTCTTATTGCTAAGACCGATAACTCCGCCGACCTTGTTATTGCCCTTAATGTAGGAAGTGCCGGACATCGTAGTAGTAACGGAATGACCGATCTCCTTATTGCTGTAACCGATAGCACCACCTGCATTATCATGAGCATCAATATAGGAAGATCCGATAAAGGATACGCTTACAGCTTGATTAAGAGTAGATTCGTTATCACCGATCGCACCGCCGACATTGTCGTGACCATCGATGTAAGCAGTAGCCTTTAGAGCAGCTGTGATCGTACCGAAAACAGTTCCAACGTTATAACCTATAACACCACCGATATTATTCTGACCTTTGATTATCGTATCAGCATTAAGATCAGAATAAAGAGCGCTTGAAACTGTAGAGCCGTTATATCCGATTACACCACCTACATAGTCATTACCTGAAACTTCAGCACTGATCGTAGTAGTAATGGAATTATTAACCGGCTTGTTATTGCGTCCGATAGCTCCGCCGATATAATCAGAAGAGCCTGTTATAGGACCCGCTACGGTTGCGATGATCTCGCCGTTAATACTCTCACCTTCACTGATTCCGACAGCACCACCGATATAAGCAGTTCCGCTGATAGAACCGTTAATGGTAGAAGTGATCGTACCATCCAGTTTCTTACCGTTACTTCCTACAGCTCCACCGACATATTCATCACCTTCGATACTTCCGTCGATCGTTGTTGTGATATAGCCAAATACAGAACAACTTACATTCTTACCGACAGCTCCACCTACATAATCAGTACCGTAGATCTTAGTATCAGCTGAAGTAGTAACTGTAATGTTACCATTCATACTATTATTGAGGTATCCAATAGCTCCACCGACATACTGTCCGTTGGTAGAATCAGCATAGATCTCAGAAGAACCATTAACAGCAATTGTCATGTTACCGTTTATGACATAGTTATCATATCCGATGCCGCCGCCAACATTCAATGTACCGTGGACCTTGGCATTGTCATTAAGTGTAGCAGTTAAAGTTCCGTCTAACTGCTTAGTATTCTTATTGCTTGAACCGATGATACCGCCGACATTACCTGCACCGCTGATCTCGGCATTACCGGACATGACAGTCGTGATATCACCGCTGAAGGTAGAAGTATTGTATCCGATACCCGTTCCTATACAATCGTTACCAAATACCTTGCCGCTGCCATCGATCGTAACCGTTAGAGGATAATTGGAATTACACATAGAGTTCTCGCCAATACCGCCGCCGATACGATTAAGGCCATCCTTACCGATAAGAGAAGAGCCGAGATGTACGATAACAGGTACATCCTGCTGGTAGTTGTTGAGTTCATAAAGTCTTCCTACAGCACCACCGATAGTACCGTCACCACTTGTAAGAGAAGAAGTGATCTCACAAGCAGCAGCCGTAAAATCAACAGTTATCGCAGTCTCACGATCAGTAGGCTTCATAGGACTATACGCATGTACCCTACCTATCGCGCCACCGATATCAGAAGTACCTCTGATCAAAGGAGAAACAGAAGAATTACTGTTAACACCAGATGTAACAGCTATATCACCAATAAGAGAACCTGTCTTGATACCTCTAAGATAACCGATCGCACCACCTGCAGGACCTCCGGTGCAGATAATCTTTGAACCTGTATTAATAACGCAATTAAGTTCAAGATTGAAACGATGATCAGTCTTATTAACATAGATAAGGCCTACAGCTCCGCCGGTACCGTCACCATTACCATCCTGCTTTCTGGCAATAATCGTACCGTTATTCACAACATTAACTACGATCAATCCGGAGTCGGTACCGATAGTGTTGACATTATCACGAAGGATTCGGCCGAATGCGCCACCGGCACTACAAGGACCTGTAGTGTCATTCTTATAACCGATGCGGGAATGCTCGCCGTTAACAACATCTACGTATACAACTGCAGTCGTAGAATTTCTGTCATCACCGATTGCACCACCACAATAAATATTGGTCTTACTTGTGTTATTTATGACTATCTGACCGTCATTTCTGACTCTTACACTCAGGTAATCTCCTCTACAGCCATTCATGACACCGATCGCACCACCGGCAGATTCTATCTGATACGAACCATCCTGAGACAGTACAGAATACTGAGGCAGGTTAACATCGATATTAAAGTAATCGTGTCCTTCCTGAGTTCTGTCACTGAAGATCAGAGCTCCTGTAACGGGATCTCTTTGAAGCTCTGAGAGAGCGAACTGCATCTCAACCTGCTCACAGTTAAATCCAACGTCTGCATCTGCTGTTTCACCGACAGATGAATCAGGGTCTGCGCCGACAAGTCCGATAGCTCCGCCAAGAGTATTCTTACCTGCTATAACGCAGGACATCCTGTTATTGTTTGTAATGCCATTAACAGGAAGGTTGAACTCAGCATCGCCGAACGGAGTACCATCGACCACAAGACGTGCACCAACACTAGCTAAGGTCTGGCCCATTATGCCGCCAACCTTGTCTCGTCCGATTACCACAAATGATCCGCGAACTTCAAGAAGGCCGTATGTCTGAGCTCCCGTACTATTAAGTCCGATAATACCGCCAACCGGCTTCTTCGGCTTGTAATCATTGCTACCGGGATCATAAATTGACCAATACAAGGAGTTCATTACGATGCAGTTGCTCATCCTGATAGTATTGATTCCATCAGAGATACCTGCTCCGGGAAGACCTATAGTACCGCTATTCTTTCCGATAAGTCCACCAAGAGGTATACCACCGGTCTTTGTCTGACCATTTACAAGTATCTTAGTGCTGAAAGGATAGTTAGTACCCTTAAGAGCGATATTTACAGCATTAGAAGGACTGATACATGCCTCCTGAGATGTACCGGTGTAATCACTAGCAGAACCATCCTTTATATTTACGACAATAAGATTAAGGTTATTAGCATAGATGTTATAGACCGTACCCTTATTCTCACAGATCAGACCGAAAGCCTTATCAGAAAGCGCATACTTTGCGGAGTCATTCGCGAAGACATAATAGAAAGAAGCAGCACGCATCTGAACGGAATTTATCGCATAGATGTATGCATCGTCACCTTCGGAATTAGAAAGAGATGACAATGACTTGTTCTGATAGAGCTCGTGAAGTGCCGGGAAAGATACGACCTTCATCTGATTATTCTCTACGGGAGAATGACATGTAGCATTGTTGTATCCGAGGTTAGTCCTGTTAGTCCCGGAATTAGCATAAGAAAGATATACCCTAACCTGGCTTACGGGATCAGATGTGATCGAAGCGCCGGTTTCTGAATCGATAGAAGTATTCGCAGGTGTATACCAGTCAAGGTCACGTGCGATCTTGTAATCGATAACGATATTGGGATCAGAGATTATCCTGATATTTGAAAGGTGCCTGTATGCCGTGATCAGAGCCGTACCGCCTGCATCGGAAGTAAAGCTGCCTTCGATACGAGTTCCGTAATTGTCATATACAAGATCACTGAAGAGCGTATTGACTACGCACTTTTCAGCGGTATCGTGAGCAGCCTGACCGTAAAGATCGTTATAGACATAACGTGTGTGACCATCATAGACAGTTCCTGTCATGTGGATAGGATCATCATAAGCTCGCTGAGCAAAGGAAGCAGTAAGACCTGTTCCCTCCATATAAGCAGCGATATTCCTGGGTGTCGTGCCAAAGAGTCTGTCGATGCTGTAGAGCTTGTCGTGATCAGCATTACCTGTAGGGTAATTAACGTAATCGATCCTGTTCATAATACAATCAAGAGAGATCGTATATGTTGTATAGCCGTTCTGGAGACCTTCAGGGATTATGGCTCTCCTGTCGCCCTTAACCTCGGTAATCCTGATTGGGAAAAGATAACGCTTTGCGCTTTCGCCCTCACCTACCTTGATGCTCGCAACACCTTCTACATAATCCTTATCGATCGTATAAGTAATATTGTTGTTAGCATCAGTACTATATACGGAAACTGATACATACTCATGCTGAACGGCAGAAAGAGAAGCATTATTAGGAAGCTTATCGTTTGATGTCGCGAAAGCAAGAGCCTGAGGATTATTGAGTGTATTAGCATCCGAAGGGTTATAGATGAGCGCTGACTCATCGATAGTAAGAACAACTGAATTATCCGGATCATCCTGATCGATGAGCTTTACCGTAAAGCTCTTATTATGAGCAGGATCATCAAAGAAACCCCACGTAAGATCAAGGGTCTCACCGTTTCTCAATGTAAATACATATCCGCTCTCGTTCTGATCGAAAGGAACTGCAACGGGACCTGTGATAGAAGCTTCACTTCCGTCAAAGTAACCGACAAAGCTCTGACCTGCTCTGTAGCTGTCAGGCGTGATCTGCGGAAGCACATAGGAATTATTACCCTCGAGCTTATTGGAAGAATCGCCTAGGCAGTCAGCATCCCATCTTCCGGTAGTGTCATTCTGAGATGAATAGTAAGTTGCATCAACATTAGCGGAATACTCGATATTACCGTTATTGTTGATCGCATAGACATCGAATACTACGGTCATCGTACCGTTAAAGATAGTCTGATCGTAGAAATAGGAAGATAACAGCCCCTGAAGCCTTTCGCCCTCTGAACCGTCTAATGCATTAGGATTATATGTAAGAGCGGCTTTCTTCTGTATTGAATCACTGTTACTGCCGTTAGTTTCGAGATTCGAGATAAGTTCTGCATCAAAGCCCTGACCGGTAGCGGACAGCATCTGCTTTGTCCACTCATCGATAGTACCATTAAGAGTCTTCTGAGAGATCGCATTCTGAGCGGCCTGATATACGGTTATAGCATTCTGGCAATTCTGATTGTACTTTGACCTCTTAAGGTAACCGGCCATGCCGAAAGCTGCAACCGAGGCAAGTATCGCAATGATCGCAAGAACTACTATAAGCTCAACTAATGAAAAGCCGCGGCGACTCCCGCGTCTATCCTTAGCATATCTATATTCTGTTCCATAACTTCTAAGCTTCATATGGCCTCCAATCCTTTGCCCTAAACGCACGCAAAGACAACTGCCTGTAAAGCATTATTTATTTTTAATATATAAATGGGCTATCTAAAGGTCAAATAAATTTTCTGTTAAATGAAACTAAATTGTAAACAATTATGGCAAGTAAAACGCTTATCTGATTGCTTTCTTGATATCCGCAGATGAAATGCCTTTAGTCCTTCTAAGTCTTACAACATCGCGTCCGTGATCCTCGCACCACTTCACGGCTTCATCAAATCTCTCGCTTTTTTGATCCTCTCCTAAAGCAAGTATGTCAAAATCGATCTTCAAAGAGCCTCATTACCGGCACTCTGATAAACTACTACCTCATCTACTATCCTGAGTGCCTCGATCATCTCGATACGCTCAGAAGTACTATAAAGGATCTCAGCATTCGGCATTTTCATGATCAATATTGATATAAAGTGCTGAGTTATCCAATACATTATCCTTCCCGCTGAACACATTCGAATAAAAACGATCGAGATACTTATAGTCAGGGTGAACATCATATCCGGGATTAGAGTAACATGCTCGCACAAGAGCATTTCGGAAATATAAGCTGTTAGCAGCAAATGGATCATTATTTATGTCGAACCCGAGACTTCGCATATAAAGCTCAATAAACACAGCTGTAGTTCTGGTATTGCCTTCAGCGAACGGATGAGTCTGCCAGATATTCCTTGTAAACTCAGAAAGATGCCTGATGTCATCATCTGACATCGGAAACGAATAATGGTATTCACTCTCATCTTCCAGATAAAACTTAAGCGAAGGCTTTATATCGTTCCAATCCCCGTAAATAACGGAATCATCAAAAAGAATCTTTTCTTTCTTCGTAATGTTATATTTACGGAACTTACCGACTATTTCCTTATCGAAAACATCGGAGAAAAGCCTTTCGTGTATTGACAGTAAAGCAATCGGAGAAAGCGTAAATCCGCCTAATTCAAGGATCTCGGCGATATTGGCAGCTACAATATCCGCCTCGTGCTGAACGATGTCTGAACCACCGTATTCCTTATGAAGCTCATCCTTAACCTGATCATAGGTCTTTCTGCCGGAAATATTATCTTCAGCCAAAGTCTTAAGGTACGAGGAAACCTCCAGACCATCAACAGCCTGAAGACCGATCGCGGCATTCCATATATTCCTCTTATATGCAGGATCACCGGATTCGGTTACCTTGTAATAGGGATTGTCTTCATCATAACCCGAAGTCATAAGCACCTCATAAGTCATTTATACGAAGATTATATCATTCGGATCATCTTCTGAACAAAAAGAAACCCACCAGTATTTCTACTGATGGGTCTTAATGTGGTTGCGGAGGCGGGACTCGAACCTCACGACCTCCGGGTTATGAGCCCGGCAAGCTACCAACTGCTCCACTCCGCGGTATTATCACGTTGCACTTTGGGAATAAATGGTGCTCGTGACCGGACTTGAACCGGTACGGATTTTACTCCGACGGATTTTAAGTCCGTTGCGTCTGCCAATTCCGCCACACGAGCCTATCCGTTAAGTGCCCAATGATAATATCAGACGCTATACGGTATGTCAAGTTCATTACACATTATTTTCTGCATTTGCTTTTAATTTAGTGTTGAATTATATTTATATATATTTATTAAGTGAGGTATTGCTATGCTGCTTGGTTCAGACGATAACGATAATAAGCTTTTTGGCGCCGAAGGTGGCGATTCTCCGAAGGAAGAACCCAATCCTTCCGGCTTTGGTAAAGACAAGCTCTTTGACAATTCAGGTAATAATGATATTTCTACAGATAATGATGACCTCGTAACGGATTCTTTCATGCTCTCCATGAAGGCAAACGATCCCGAGAGTGTTTCCGAAAAACTCAAGGATACGGTTTCAGCTGCAGAATCTGCCGCAGACTCCGCTCCTTTATTCAATGATAATGCCGCTCCTTCTTCTTCTGATATCTTCGGAGATGATGACGAGCTCAGCAACTTCGAATTTGATTCATCCATCTCAGCATTCAAGCCTTTGAGCGGTGCTGCCCCTGCGGCTCCTGTTACGCCCGCACCTGCTCCCGCTCCTGCACCGGCACCCGAACCTGCTGCACCTAAGGCTGAAGAACCCAAGCCTGAGATCAAGCCCGAGGAGCCAAAGGCTCCCGTTGAAGAAAAGAAGCCCGAGACTATCGAGCCTCCTTTGTTCATCGATGATGATCCTGACTTCAAGGCTTTCGCTGAAGGTAACGAAGATCCTTTTAAGGCAGGCGAAGATCTTGATTTCGCTATGTCTTCCAAGTCAGAAGATTCTTCATTCAAGTCTCCCGATCCCCTTGATGATCTCGAGCTCGACGAAGAAGCTCTCGCCATCTCTCCTTTCAAGCCCAAAAACGCTCCCGTTGCCGAGGCTCCCAAGAAGGAAGAACCCGTTGCTGCTCCAGTTGCACCTGTTGCTCCCGTAGCACCCGCAGCCCCCGCAGAACCTGAAGTAAAGCCACCTGAGGCTAAGGCTCCCGAGACAGCGGAGACTAAAGACAAGGAACCCGCTGAGAAGCCTAATATGCATACATACGGCAATGTTAAGTCCGGTGTAAATGCTTTCGGAAAGAAGAATGAGACTCCCGCTGCACCTAAGGCTGAGCCCGCTAAGGAAGAGCCTAAGGCTGCCCCTGCTCCCAAGGCAGCACCCAAGAGTCCCTTCAATAAGGGCAAGACTGATGCTGCAAAGGCTGCTCCCCGCAAGGCACCCGCTGCTCCATCTGCCGATAAGGCACCTGCAGCACCCAAGTCAGAGCCTGTTAAGGAAGAGCCTAAGGTTGCACATGCTCCCAAGGCAGAACCCGATCCCGCTGCATACCCTCCCAAGTCTAATACGGCACCTATGCCGAGACCTATACCTCCGGCACAGAGACTTCCCGAGAAGCCCGCTCCTGCAGCTGCTCAGCCTAAGGCTGTACCTCCTGTAGCACAGCGACCCGCTCCTCAGAATGCAGTTGTTAATCAGAGACCCGGCGCTGCTCCTGAAGCAAAGCCCAAGGCTCAGTCCGGTGAGCCCTCACCTTTCGCACCCAAGGGTGCTGCTCCCGCTCCTACAGCCGGCACAAGACCTGCCGCAACGAGCAGACCTGCTGCAAAGCAGCCCCCGAGACATTCAACAACACAGAATATCCAGCCTGTTACTCCCGTATCCAAGGGTGGTAATAAGCCTGAAAAGGCACGTGGCGGAAAGGGCAAGATCGGTATCATCATCCTTGTCGTAGCTTTCCTTACCATGTTCCTTGTTATCCTTGGACTTGAGAATTACGATAAGATCTTCCCTAAGGCTGAAACAACAGTTACAACTGAAGAGACTTCTGTTGAGGAGACAACGACAACAACAGTTGAAGAGACGACCACTACTACAGAGGCTACGACTACTACAACTGAAGCAACTACAGAAGAGACAACAACAGAGGAAACTACTACGGAAGAAACTACCGAAGAGACTACTACTGAGGAAACAACTACAGTTGAGACAACGACTGAAGCTACTGAGGCAACAACAACCACAACAGCAGCTCCTGCATCAGACGGATCTTCTGCTTCCTACAGATACTCTATCGCTAATCCTCACTCCAACGGTTCCGAGTTCAGCTTCGATCTCGTAATTACAAATACAGGCAGCGGCGATTCCAACTTCGCAGGTTCCGTAGATCACATGGATATCACATTCTCACTTACACCTGAAGTTGAGATCACATCCATCTCTTCTGATTACTACACATTCACACCTGATGCAAACTCACCTTACACATTCCACGGTACACCTACATCAGGTACAGTTCCTGCAGGCGGAGCACTCAACACAACTATCACATGTACGACTACCGAGCCTGTACAACACTTCTACATCACAAACTATCACTTCGAACTCAAGTGATAAGCTGATCGTTAATTGATCATTCCAAGGCCCGCCTTCACCGGCGGGTCTTTTATGTGTAGTTTTATTGGGAATCAAGCGCCGCCTATGCCCCACTACCAAATCGGCGTACAAATCAATATGAGTTTGTCCGTGTATTTGGCAGCGAAGTACCTCATGCACAAAAAGACTACCAAATACGACTCGATTTGGTAGTGGATTTGGTAATGAGAAATCAGATAAGATACCATTACCATTTACACGGCCGTTTTTCTGAAAATGTGGTACTGAAATGGTAATGGCGGCCTTCATTACCATTTACACGGCCATTTTTACGATTTTTTGGACGTGTAAACGGTAATGGGATTTGCCGAAAGCAAATATGAGAGCCGCTCTCAGCGAACCCCACTCCACACAAAAAGGCTGATCACCACGAAAGGATGATCAGCCTTTTGCTTCCAATTTGAAAGTCTGCGTATTATTTTTCTATCTTCATGCCGGACAGGAAAGCATTGATAAAGCCGTCGAGCTTACCGTCCATAACTGCGTCTACATCCCCCTCTTCGTAGCCTGTACGAAGGTCCTTAACGAGTGTATAAGGGCAGAATACATAAGATCTGATCTGAGATCCCCAGGCGATATCCATCTGATTACCCTTGAGGTCTTCGATCTTCTCCATCTGTGCTGCCTGTGCGAGAGCGAAAAGCTTTGCTTTGAGCATCTCCATTGCCGTCTCTCTGTTCTGGATCTGAGAACGCTCAGACTGGCAGGCAACTACAACACCCGTAGGAAGGTGTGTAAGACGTACTGCGGAGTCAGTCTTATTAATATGCTGACCACCCTTACCAGTTGAACGATAAGTATCGACACGAAGATCAGAAGGATCGATCTTGATATCGATAGTATCGTCGAGCTCAGGCATTACTTCACAAGAAGCGAAGGATGTATGTCTTCTTCCAGCTGAATCGAAAGGAGATATTCTTACGAGTCTGTGAACGCCGATCTCGGATCTTAAGAATCCGTACGCATTCTCACCTGTGAGCATCATGGAGCAGGACTTGATACCTGCTTCATCACCGTCAAGGTATTCAAGCACCTTGATCTCATATCCGTGAGCTTCTGCCCATCTGGTATACATTCTGTATAGCATGGATACCCAATCCTGAGCCTCTGTACCGCCTGCACCAGCATGAAGTGTGATGATACAGTTATTCTTATCGTATTCGCCCGTAAGAAGTGTCTCAAGGCGCATCTTCTCAAAGTTCTCCTTGAGGTCTGCAAGACCTGTCTGAAGCTCTTCAAGATAAGAAAGATCCTCTTCCTCATTTGCAAGCTCGCACATAGTAAGGAGGTCTTCCCTCTCTGCTGCGAGTGCATTAAAGTTGTCAACCTTCTTCTGAAGTCTCTTGAGCTTTGTCTGAAGGGACTGAGCCTTCTCAACGTTATTCCAGAAATCAGGCTCCTGAGTCCTGGCTTCAAGCTCACTTATCTCCGTCATTACGTGGTCGATGTGGAGAGATTCGCGCAATGTGTTGACAGGCTCCTCCAGTCCCTCAAGTTCGAGTCTTATGTTATCGAATTCAAGCATTTCGTTTTTCCTTCCTCAGAGCGTCCGTGAATTCCTTCAGGCGCTCCATAGCTGTCTTTATATTCTCCATTGAAGCAGCATAGCTTAATCTGAAATGTCCCTCACCGCACTTACCGAAAGCATTACCGGGTACGATGGCAACCTTCTTCTCCATCAGGAATCGCTCACAGAACTGCTCGGAAGTAAGGCCGAACTCCTTGATCGAAGGAAATGCATAGAATGCTCCGTAGGGAGTAAAGCACTCAAGACCTGCGTCCTTGAAGCCCTGCATTACGACTTTTCTTCGATGATCGTATTCTGCCCTCATCTCAGCAACACTGTCATCGCCTTCCAATGCGGCTTTGACGATAGCAACCTGAGACATGGAAGGAGCACACATTATGCAGTACTGATGTATCTTGGTCATGGGACCGATGAGTTCCTTGGGACCTGTAAGATATCCGATCCTCCAGCCTGTCATGGCATATGACTTGGAGAATCCGTTTACCATAATGACCCTGTCACGAAGATCGTCAAACCTGATGAGAGAACTGGGCTCATCTGTTATATAGTTGAGCTCACAGTAAAGCTCATCAGATACTACGATGATATCGGGATGCCTTCGAAGTACGTCAGCGATATCCTTAAGATCATCCATAGTCATTACCGCACCTGTAGGGTTGCTCGGAAATCCTATGATCATCATCTTGGTCTTAGGTGTTATAGCAGCCTCAAGGTCCTCTGCCTTGAGCTTGAAGTCATTCTCCTGCGTAGTCTCTACAACTACGGGAACACCGTGAGCAAACATGACTGCAGCCTTATAAGCTACAAAGCAGGGCTCTACGATGATAACTTCATCACCGGGATTAATAAGTGCTCTAGCAGCAAGGTCTATACCCTCACTGCCGCCTACTGTAATGAGGATCTGTCCGTTAGGATCGTAATCCACGCCGTATCTTCTGGATATATATGAAGCTATAGCCTTCTTGGATTCTGTATATCCTGCATTAGGCGAATAATGTGTATATCCGTCAATAAGTGAATTGATACCTGCTTCTCTGATCTCGTATGGCGTAACAAAGTCCGGCTCTCCGATAGACAAGGAAATAACACCCTTCATCTCAGCAGCGAGATCAAAGAACTTCCTTATAGCAGACGGAGGCACACTTTGGACTACCGAAGAGATCTTATCTTCGTAATCTATACTCATAATACAATTGCCTGCCTGTCATCAGAATCATCGTACTCAAACCTTATACCGTTAGCCTTATAAGTCTTAAGGATAAAGTGAGTAGCCGTGGAAAGAACACCCTCGAGAGTTGCTACCTTCTCATATACGAAGCTTGCGATATTTCTGAGGTTATCGTCTTCATATGTGAGCATAAGGTCGAAAGCACCCGACATAAGATAGCAATCCTTAACCTTATCGTACTGGCTCAAGATACTTGCCATCTGGTCGAATCCCTTGTTTCTAACGGGAGTGATCCTTACTTCGATAAGTGCGGTTACCTTCTCGGGATAAGTCTTTTCCCAGTTGATCTCGGTCGTATAACCGAGGATTATCTTCTGTTCTGTCAGGGCGGCTATCTCGGCCTTGACCTCTTCCGCGGACGCCCCCATCATCACCGCGATCTCTTCGGGTGTGAGTCTGGCGTTCTTCTCGATGATCTTAAGAAGTTCAAGCTGATCTGCCATAATAAATTTCCTCCTGACATGATTATTCTCTAACTAAGAGATGATACCATAATTATAATAATAAATATATAGCGGACAACAAAAGCGGCCATCCGTTCGGGATCGCCGCTCTCGCTGGATTGAGAAGATTGGAAGAGATCAAAAAATGATCTTTACCGCTTGTTAGGTAGTTCGTATACCTTTACGTTAACGAACGTTAACATTAAATCCTCACCTGTTCAATCGAAAAGATCAACCGAACTTACGATATGTAAGATTCTCATTAGGATTGATCAAGAATCTCAAAGTTCGGACACATAAAAAGACTCCGACCGGTTAAGATCGGAGCCCGGGATTTCTGAGTGAAAGCTTTCGCTTATTACTTCTCTTCGGGTCTTATGAACTTCCAGCAGAAAGCTGCGATAGCTGCGCCGAGAAGAGGTCCTACGATGAATACCCATACGCAAGGAAGAGCATCTGCATTAAATACTGCGGAAGCAAGAGATCTTGCGGGGTTTACCGATGTACCCGTGAAGTGGATACCGAAGATATGTACAAGTGTGAGTGAAAGACCGATCACGAGTCCTGCTACATTTGAGAACTCGGGCTTACTGGTAACGCCGAGGATAGCAAGAACGAAGATGAATGTCAGGATGATCTCAACAAGGAGTGAGATGCCGATGCTGTCTTCGTAAAGACCGTTGGCACCGAAGCTGTGATCAAAGCCTGCTACGAGGCCGAGGAGCAGAGCACCGAAGATACCGCCCAATACCTGAGCGACAACATATCCTGCTGCGTCCTTAGCACTGATACCCTTGTTGATGAATACTGCAAGAGTTACTGCGGGATTGATGTGACAACCGGAGATATTACCGATCGAATAAGCCATTGCAACGATTACAAGACCGAAAGCCAATGCTGTCATGAGATAAGCGGCATTACCCTCCGCTCCGTTACACTTAACTGCTACAGCCGTACCGCAAGCTGCAAATACGAGTACGAAAGTTCCGATGAATTCAGCGACATACTTTTTTATCGATTCCATATACACACACCTCTCTTTAAAGAATAAAAAGATTGACGACCTGATGAAGATCGTCAACCTAAACTTACACTATTCAAAAAATACAAGTCAATGAAGCAAAACGCTTTGTAACTTAATTATAAAGATAAGTCTCACCGTTGTAACTTATTACCACTTCATTCTCGGAACCCTCGGGAAGAGCCTCAACGTGACCTACTACCCTTGCGTCGATATTGAAGGACTTCGCGATATCGATGATTCCCTGTGCAACGGACTCGTCGCAGTAGAACTCGATACGGTGACCGCAGTTGAATACCTGGAACATCTCCTTCATAGGGATCTCACCGGACTCGTAGATCGTCTTGAAGATAGCGGGAAGCTCGAAGAGATTATCCTTTACGATTCTGATATTCTTACCGAAATCACGGCACTTAGCCTGTCCGCCGCCTGTGCAGTGGATGATACCGGAGATGGAATCTCTGTACTTCTCGAGTACGGGAACGATCACGGGAAGGAATGTTCTCGTGGGGCTCAAGATAGCCTCACCTACTGTCTGATTGCCGTAAGGAAGCTTGTCCGTAAGACGGAACTTACCGCAGTAAGCCTTATCCTCACCGAGTGTCGTAGAGAAAGACTCCTTATAGTTCTCGTAGTAATACTTGGAAAGGAGCATATGTCTTGCAGCCGTAAGACCGTTCGAAGAGATACCCGAGTTATAGGAATCCTCATATGTAGCCTGTCCGAAAGAAGCAAGTCCGACGATAACATGACCGGGCTTGATGTTTGCAGCATTGATGACCTTGTCTCTCCTTACTCTTGCTACGATCGTAGAGTCAACGATAAGTGTGCTTACGAGATCTCCGACATCAGCAGTCTCACCGCCGCACATCTTGATGCCGACGCCTGCAGCCTCGAGCTTTGCGATAGTCTCGTCGTAACCCTCGATGACCTTTGCGATGGCCTTACCGTCAACACGGTGAGCATTACGTCCGATAGTATTCGAAAGTGAGAGATTCTCATAGCAACCTACGCAAGCAAGGTCGTCAGTGTTCATTACGAGTGAATCCTGAGCAAGACCTTTGAACCAGTCGTAGTTACCTGTCTCCTTGAACATGAGGTAAGCAACTGAAGACTTGGTACCTGCGCCGTCTGCATGAAGAGCCGTACAATAATCAGGGTCTCCCGCCATATCTTCTATGAGCTTACAGAATGCACCGGGGAAAACTCCCTTATCCTGATTCTTTACCGCAGCCTTTACCTCATCTTTCGTAGGTGATACACCTCTGCTCAAATAAGATTCTGCCGACATGTTAGAAGACCTCCCAATGTTTTTGTTTGTATAAGTGTTAACCGACCAGACCGGTAAGCCGGGTTCTGTAGTTGACAATCATCTATCTAATACGACGGTTGCCCGCCGTCTTAAGCCGTCCCCTCAAGGCCCGCGGACCACGGTTGATGCCTTTCCACGACGTTGCTCCGAGTGGGGTTTACAAGGCCGATATGTCTCCATACCGCCGGTGAGCTCTTACCTCGCCTTTTCATCCTTACCCATTCCGAAGAATAGGCGGTTTTCTTTTCTGTTGCACTTTCCTTAAAGTCGCCTTCACCGGCCGTTAGCCGGCACCCTGTCCTGTGGAGCCCGGACTTTCCTCACGCACCGGCTTTCGCCATTGGTGCCCGCGATTGTCTCGGTCTGCTCGGAAAACAACTCTAATTCTATCGATAAAACAAAAGAATGTATAGTTACAATCTCACCAAGAATGACACGTCAGGAAACTTTGTCGTAAGCACATCTGCCAAGTGACTCATGAATACATCTTCCGTTGCCTTATGACCGGCCGCAAGAGCCGAGATACCGAGCTGCTCAAGAAGGATCATCACGTGATGCTTGATCTCACCCGTAAGCACCGTATCTACACCGTTAGCCTTAAGATAAGGGATCATATCCTCGTCAAAAGCACCGCCCTGAACGAATACTTTCGAAACCTTCTTTGCGGGATCCGAATAAGTGATAACGCCTGATGTTCCCAGGGTTTCAATGAGCTTATCGCTGAATGACTTAACGCTCTTATCTCCTTCAAAGCTACAGATAACGCCACACTCTATCTCATCGATATGAGTGATATTGCTTCCGCCGACCTTAGCAGCAAGTATATCGTTACTGAATCCGTGGTTCTTATCAAGATTCGTATGAGCTGCAAAGAGGCTGATATCATTTCGGATGAGCTTCGAAAGTATCTGTCCGCAGACATTCTCCTCGCTCACATCGGATATGCCGCCGAATATCAGAGGATGGTGGGTTATAAGAAGTTCAGCACCCTCATCTACGGCTGCCTGAACCTTATCAAGCGTGGCATCGAGCGTTATAACACACTTGGTAACTACTTTATCGTAAGCACCTGCCAGAAGCCCCGGATTATCGTAACTTTCGGCGGTCTCCCTCGGGAAAAGCTCATCCATGAGAGCCGTTATGTCTCTAACCTTAGTCATTGCCCATTTCCTCCAGTAATCTTCCGATCTCCTGATCGCCTCTTGCCCTTATCTTATATCTCGAATCGAGCCTGATAAAGTACTCGGATACGACTGCCTCACCGGCCTCAAACTTCTTCATGAGCACGGGACCGTAGTACTTCTCACGAAGGCTCAGGTTATAAGTCTCACCCGTATATCGAGTTACCAATATCGGATAGTAGATACCTCTTTCCTGAACGACAGTCTCTTCCGTAACAGCGAAAGCATTCTGCGAGAGAAATTCCCTCAATACCTCGATCGACTTTTGAGGCTGAAGGATAAAGGTAACCGTCTTGAGCAGCTCCTTATCGTAAGAAGCATTTACGCGGCTGATGATATCAACCATATTATTACCGCCAAGTCCCGCCATTACTACCGTATCGTCCTCAGTAAGCTCGACGCCGTCAAGACCGTCAGTACAATAGACCTTGACCTTATCTGATAGAGACATATCCTTCATGAGCGAAGCGGACTTATCAGCAGGGCCCTTATGGATATCGGTACATACGGCACTTTCAAAGATACCGTCCATAACGGCTCTGGCGGCAAGATGACCGTGATCTGAGCCGACATCGATGATCCTCTTATGTCCTATCGTATTATCACGTGCTGTTTCGAGCACGGCATTAAGTCTCTCTGAGAGAGCTATATTCATCATAATTTATCCCTCTTGGCGATCAGATGTTCTCTATATGCATTGAGCTTACGGTATCGAAGGAGCAGATCATCTTTCTTCGCGCCGGTCGCAGCTTCAAGATATTTAACGATCATCCTCTCCATGCCATCGATCTGCTTGAGCCTTAAGTCATAGACAGTCATCAGATATTCATCTCTCCTGACATCCGAATTATTGCTGTCATTAAACTGATCACAAGCCCTGAGATATACTTCCTCTGCAGGCATTCCGTTTAAGGTTGTCTTCGAAAGCTCATTTATGAGGAGAGCCTCGTTGATACCATATCTCTCATCAAAGTTCTTCAAGAAGAACTCGATTATCTTCTTCATATTCTCGCCTCGAAAATCTCCGGGGCGAAGTACATCTTCCCTGTCCACATCGGTAGCCAGGAGTTCCTTGAGTCTTACGGCAAGTACGAAGAGCTTTAATTCCTGAAGATAGACGATATCGCTGTTTGTCTTTCTGACATCTGCGACAACATCCTGTGTCACAGGCTCATCGCCTTCATTCTCCTCGACTCTTTGTCTTACAGTATCCTTCTCGCTCCTTATAAGGTCACGTTTATCCGCAGCTGCCTGCTCGGCGATAGCGGAATTCATGACCTCATTCATGCGATTAAGGACCGTCTTATAGTTCGCACCGAGATAGACTGCGGCATTAGTCGCCATCTTCTCGCGCCTTAATTCATCCTGGATCCAGGAACCGTAAAGGATAATGTCGTCCTGGTATTTATACTGATCGAGCTTGCCGTCTTCGTCGCAATTGTCGTTATATGCTCTTTCGAACAGATAGTCATCCACGTCCTTAGCATTAGCTACGACCGTGGCAAAGCTGTCCTTACCGTTATTTCTGATGTATTCATCGGGATCCTTGCCATCTGGAACATATGCGATCTTGATCCTGATCTTAAGACCTGACATCTTCTTCAAGAACTTGAGCATCATCCTGATAGCCCTGATAGCGGCATTCTGACCGGCCTTATCACTGTCGAAAAAGAATACGACTTCCTCCGCATACCTTGAAGCGAGCCTTAACTGACTGTCGGTAAAAGCAGTACCCAAAGATGCTACGGCATTGGTAATACCTGCCTGATGCATAGCAATGGTATCCATATATCCTTCTACGATTATGAGCTGGTTGGACTTAGCCTTCTTCGCGAAGTTCAGTCCGTAGAGATGCTCCTGCTTCTTATATACGAGCGAATCCGGAGAATTGACATACTTAGGCATCTCATCTCCGAGGCTCCTGCCGCCGAAAGCGATGATCTTTCCGAATGAATCAAAGATCGGGAACATTAGTCTGCCCCTGAAAAGGTCGATGAGCTTACCGGTCTTCTTCGAGACCGTAAAGAGTCCGCTGACTCTCATCTCCTCATCCGTATATCCCTTATTGATAAGGTGCTGATAAAGGTTATCCCAGCCTTCCGGCGCGTAACCTATTCCGAAAGCCCTGAGTGTATCTTTGCTGAGATTACGCTTGGCAGCATAATCACGGGCTACCTTGCCGACATCACCGACAAATGAAGCATAGAAGAATCTTGCTGCTTCGGTTAAAAGCGCGTAGACTCTCTCCTTCATCTTCTTTTCGGAGCCGTTATTGTCGCCGCCTGAAGTTACGGGCACCTCGACTCCGTACTGTTCACCGAGGAATCTTATAGCCTCGGGGTAAGTGAGCTTTTCGATCTCCATGATAAAGCCGATGGAGTTACCGCCCTTACCGCATCCGAAGCAGTGATAAATACCCTTATTGAGCGAAACAGAAAATGACGGAGTCTTTTCAGAATGAAACGGGCACAAACCGAAAAGGTTCTGTCCCGTTCTCTTCGTAAAAGAAACATACTTGCCGACCACCGATTCTATATCGGCTTTGGCAAGTATCTCCTCAATGACACTGTCAGGTATCTGAGCCATTAGTCTTCTTCGTCAGTCTTAGAAGCCTTCTTGCTCTTTTTCTTATCAGAAGTGTTCTCCTTCTTAGCATCCTTCTTCTCACCGTTCCTGGGAACTACTGTCTGGATAGCAGCCTTCTGGAAAGTGATAGGTGTGTTTGCAGCGGATGTATAGATAGTAACCTCATCCTCATTGATATGAGCAAGAACACCCGTAACACCACCGATAGTGATGATCTTATCGCCGATAGACATCTTGTCTACCTGATCCTTGAGCTCCTTTTCACGCTTCTTCTGAGGTCTTACGACGATCAGATAGAATACAGGGATAAAAAGGAGAAGGAGTCCGACAGAAGGAAGTGCGGATACCATATCACCCTGTCCCTGGGCTGTAGCGAGTAAAAACTGAACCATTTATATTTCCTCCAAAATCTTTTTAACAGAACAACGGATAAAGTGTATCAGTTAAACACTTCCGAAACAACATCTTTCATGGAATAGCGGCCGGGGCCCTTATCCTTGATATATGCTGCCGCTGCGAGAGCTCCTCTTGCGAAAGCCTCTCTCGTCATGCACTGATGAGTGATCTTGATCGTCTCCTCGTCACTTACGAAGTAGACCTCGTGCTCACCTACGATGTTACCGCCGCGGATAGCACTCATGCCGATCTCATTCTTATGTCTTGGCTCAGATCTGTCATGACGATCGTAAACATATTCCATCTCATCAGGGATAGCACTCTTGATAGCTTCACCGAGCTGGAAAGCAGTACCTGAAGGCGCGTCGAGCTTTCTGTTGTGATGAGCCTCGACGATCTCGATATCGAAATCGGGATAGAGAGCCTTTGCAGCCTGAGCTGCGAGCTCGAATACTACGTTCATACCAACGCTCATGTTAGCCGACTTGAACAAAGGCGCAACCTTGGAAAGTTCCTCTGCAGCTGCGAGCGCGGGCTCGTCGAGAGCTGTTGTACAAAGAACGAGTGCCTTCTTATTCTCGATAGCATACTTACAGACATTAGGTACTGCCTTGAAGTGAGAGAAATCGATGATGGCATCAAAGCTCTCCTTGCAGTCGAAGATATCCTTATATACCGGGAAATCGAGTCCGTCTGTGTTATCAGAAAGATCAGAACCTGCTACAATCCTGAAATCCTTGCTGTTCTTGGTCATGTTATAGATAGCGCGACCCATTCTGCCGCAGCAACCGCTCATGAAAATATCAGTCATGGTATTTACTCCTGAAGTTGTAGATGTTTTAGTTTATCAGCCGAAGAAAGCCTTGACGGCAGATGTATCGTACTTGGAAAGCACGTCTGCTACATAGTCATGGTTCTTGGAGCTCATCTCGCAAAGAGGAAGTCTGCAAGGACCTACGCCCATACCGAGGATATTCATAGCTTCCTTAACGGGGATGGGATTAACTTCGCAGAACATAGCCTTTACCATAGGGATGATCTCAACCTGCATATCCCTTGCCTTCTTTGTATCTCCGTCAAGATAAGCGTGCATCATCGTGCTCATGAACTCGGGAAGGATATTGGCTACTACGGAGATAACACCCTTACCGCCCAAAGATGCGAGAGGAACTGCAAGTCCGTCCTCACCTGAATAGAAATCGAATCTGTCTCCGCACTTGCTGAGGATCTCGGGAACCTGTCCGAGGTTGCACTCCTTGATAGCAACGATATTCTCGATATCAGCGAGTCTGTAGAGAACATCGGGAGAGATATTTACGTTAGTTCTCGAAGGTACGTTATAGAGAACGATGGGAGCATCACTATTATCGGCGATAGCCTTATAGTGTCTGAAAAGTCCCTCGGGTGTGCACTTATTATAGTAAGGAGTAACAACGAGAAGAGCGTCAGCTCCTGCCTTTACAGCTTCCTGTGAAAGGTGGATACCGTGATTTGTATCATTTGAACCTGTACCTGCGATAACGGGTACTCTGCCTGCTACTGCATCTACGCAGGCCTTGATAACTGAGATATGCTCCTCATCGGGCATCGTGGATGCTTCACCTGTAGAACCGCAGATGATGATAGCATCCGACTTATTCTTTATATGGAACTCCACGAGCTTCTCAAGCTTGGCATAATCTACTCCTGTTGATGTGAACGGTGTTACTACTGCTACGCCTGAACCTTCAAAGATCGGTCTTGCCATATACTTTTCCTCCAATAATTTATAATATAACGACTCAAATTTTAGCACTTACGGAAGTTATGCGTCAATTATGCGCGAGTGGCGGACAAGTGTACTTTGAGGGGCGGAAAAATGGTGTATAATAACTGCCATGAGCATGAAAACAAGCGACTTTTACTATGATCTTCCCGAGCGTCTAATCGCACAGAATCCACTTGCTGACAGATCGTCTTCAAGACTCATGGTGCTCGATAAGAAAACGGGCAGGATCGAACATAAACACTTTAGAGATATCAAGGAGTTCCTTCACAAAGGAGATGTCCTTGTCATCAATAATACGCGCGTTATTCCCGCAAGGCTTCTGGGGGTCAGATCAGATACGGGTTCCGCCGTCGAGATACTCCTTTTAAAGAGGATCGATGACATCAGATGGGAGTGTATCGTACGCCCGGGTAAGAAAGTTAAGCTCGGCAGAAGATTTACCTTCATCGACGGCGAGCTCGAAGCAGAGTGCGAAGAGATCCTCGATACGGGCAACAGGATAGTAAGATTCGACTTCAACGGCATATGGGAAGAGATCCTCGACCGCGCAGGAACGATGCCTCTTCCTCCCTATATTCACGAACAGCTCAAGGACCGCGAAAGATATCAGACGGTCTATTCAAAGATAGAAGGTTCGGCCGCTGCTCCCACTGCAGGTCTTCACTTCACTAAGGAACTTTTAAGTGAGATCAAAGAGATGGGGGTTGAGATCGCCGAAGTTACGCTTCATGTAGGTCTCGGTACTTTCCGTCCCGTAAAGGTCGACGATGTCGAGTCTCACGAGATGCATTCCGAATGGTACTGCTTCGACAAGACAGCATCGGATATTGTAAGAGCAGCAAGAGCAGAAGGAAGAAGAGTCATCTCCGTAGGTACTACTTCTACCAGAGTTCTCGAGACAGTAGCATCTAACGATCCCGAGATGCTTCCCTGCTCAGGCGATACGAAGATATTCATCTACCCGGGATATGAATTCAAGTGCGTGAATTCACTTATCACAAACTTCCACCTTCCCGAGTCGACTCTCATAATGCTCGTATCGGCACTTGCAGGAAAAGAGCATATACTCAATGCATATAACGAAGCCGTAAAGGAAGAGTATCGCTTCTTCTCATTCGGCGATGCGATGTTCATTACAGATCTTTAATCCAAGGAGAATAACATGAGTAATTTCCCCGTATGGTACGAACATATCCACACATGTAAGCAGACAGGAGCCAGGCTCGGAAGAGTCCACACTCCTCACGGTACATTCGATACTCCTGCTTTCATGCCCGTAGGTACACAGGCTTCCGTCAAGGGCATGAGCCCGGATGAGATATCATCCATGGGAGCTAACATCATACTTTCGAACACTTATCATCTGTGGATGAGACCCGGAAGCGAACTTATTGCCAAGGCAGGCGGACTTCATAAGTTCATGAACTGGAAGGGCGCAGTCCTTACGGACAGCGGCGGATTCCAGGTATTCTCCCTTGCCCGTCCCAAGGATATCATTGAGGAAGGAGTTAAGTTCAGATCCCACCTCGACGGCTCGAAGCACCTTCTTACTCCCGAGAAGTCGATCCAGATCCAAAATGATCTCGGTGCGGATATCATCATGGCATTCGATGAGTGCTGTCCCTACCCCAGTACTGAAGAATATTCAGCAAGATCACTGGAGAGAACGACAAGATGGCTCGAGCGTTGTATCGATACTCATAAGCGTCCCGAGGATCAGGCTCTCTTCGGTATCATTCAGGGTAATATGTACCCCGAGCTTCGCGTTAGAAGCGCTAAGCAGATCACTTCATTTGATCTTCCCGGATTTGCCATCGGCGGTCTTTCCGTCGGCGAACCCGCTAACCTTATGTATGAGATGCTCGATGCTACCGTTCCTCATATGCCTGAGGATAAGCCCAGATATCTCATGGGCGTCGGAACTCCCGATTACCTCATCGAAGGTGCGATCAGAGGCATCGACATGTTCGACTGCGTTCTTCCTACACGTATGGGAAGACATGGAACAGTTCTTACATCAAAGGGCCGCGTGATCATCAGAGATGCTAAGCATGCCGAGGACTTCGGTCCCATGGATCCCGAGTGCGACTGCTATGCATGTAAGAATTTCTCTTCGGCATATATAAGACATCTGCTCAAAGCAAAGGAGATGTTCGGTCAAAGGCTCTGCACGTGGCACAATATCGACTTCCTCCTGACCTTGATGGGGAAAGTACGAGAAGCCATCGCGGAAGATTGCCTCGGTGATTTCAGAGATGCATTTTTTAAGGAGTATTACGGTTCGTAATACTCCTTATTAAAAGCAATATTATATTCAGTTTTTAGAGTATCAGAACAACGGTGCTCCGACAAAGAACAGAACCGTCAGAACAAGATGCAGGAAGATACCTACGAAATAGATAGCAGGCACTCTCTGCTTTGATGCTGCAACGATGATATAGATAAGTGTTGCAAGACCTGCATACGCACCAAGACCGATCAGGATGTTATTGGGGTTATTGCCTGTAGCGGAGATTACATAATCCTTAGCCATGGTAGAAATATCAGAAGTCTGCTCTGCTACTGATGCTGCAGTTCCTGCAACCTCTTCAGATACTTCGACTGTTCCGGAAGGAATGATGTTCTCAATGATCTCATTACCGATTCCGAAGAAATGGCACGCAGAGAAAACAAGTGCCGCCGTCGAGATAAGCCAGATGATGTAGATGACGACCAATTCGCCTTTACTCATACTTTTCCACATAAGATTATCCTCTCATTTCTTTTTTCATTTCTTTTTAGACGGTTTATGTTAACGCAATAAAGATGTCTTTCACAAGTAAAAATAGCTACTGAAATTCTGTTGAATATTCACAGAAATAACGAGACAATATTCATTACGTTTTGATAATTTTAATTCTGGACTTTAACATCGTCCTTTCTAACTATCAACGTAACTGCGGTAAGATTCCCCTCCGCGAGCATATTCTGTTCAGAGATCCTGCATACCATATTATCCATCCACTCCTCACTGCTGTCAGCAGTAAGCGCGTCCGAAAGTATGGCAGGCGGACTTAAGTACTTAAAGAATTCTGCCGTACCGCATACTACTCTGTCCTCATCCTCGATACTGAACGGACCGTTAGGTAGCCTTTTGAGCTCACCGTTCTTTACGATCCCTGCAATTATCGATCCGTGCCTTTCGATATTTATCATGGAATCATTTATGTGGATCAGCATATAGTCGATGCCTTCTGCTATATCACGCTCGAGGATCTTGCTTATAGTATCAAAAGGAACACCTCTGCATCCGGTGATCATGGAAGATATCTTCGCCTTGTCATCATACTTGAACTCAGGAGCGCCTTCCTTGCTCGAATAAATGATTAGCACCGTAACCGTACTTCCGAAATTCATGAAGATATTATCGGTATACTCCTCGGCATCGCCCTTGTGCATCAATGTATAATACTCGATCATACTATGCTCCTCTTGAGCTTGATGACTACAGCGGTGTAGTTATCCTGCTTCGGGTATTTTTTCTGTCTTACAGACAGCTTCAGGTTAGATGCAGTAGCTACTGCGGAATTCTCGACATACTGAGGGATGGTCTTCCACGGTACCGCATCGGTAAGGCCGTCCGAACTTACGATGATCGTATCTTCGGGCAGAAGTCTCATCGGCTTCTTGGTAAAGATGACTCTGGGATTATGGTTACCCATATAATCAACGAGGGCTCTCGCCTTGTTATTTGCATATGCGACCTGCGTCTGCTTACCGCTTCGAACAAGGCTTCGTATGAGGAGCGCCACATAATTCTGTCTGGGATTTAAGATAGTAGCTTCATCGTTCCTTATCAGGATGATATCGCTGTCACCGACACTATAGAAAGTCATGTGATCATTATAGATCTGTACCATCGCCAGTGTAGCTCCGCCCTGCTGATTATATTCATCAAAAAGGTTGTTAGAGATCTTTCGGATGGATTCTGAATTGTTCTCGCAGGCAAAGAAACTGATAGGATACATCTCACCGATAGAATCGGTTATGTACTGGGATATCTGGTCACCATAGCGCATACCGCCCATACCGTCAGCTACGCAAGCCGTGAAGCCGTACTTTCGCATATCATCCATTGGTGAGATATAGTAGGAATCCTCCTGACGCTGTCTCTTACCCTTCTCATGGAAATAAGCTACATCGAGTGCAAGGAACGACTCATCAGTAACGACGCCCTTGATACTCTTTCGATAATAGACAAGGAAATAGACGAAAGCGCACAGCGCGATCACAAATAAGATCAGAGCATAAGCAATGAGCGCTCTAGTCTCGTCGGCGATCAGTGTCCAGTCATCCATCGTCAGTCTCCGTCTTCTTCGTCATCCTCCTGATCGTCATCATCGGATTCCTCATCCGACTCGTCATCAGGATCCTCCTCTTCGTCACTATCCTCATCGGAAGAATCATCGTCATCAGACTCTTCTTCGCTCTCAGCGGGAGCTTGGAGCTTCTTAACGATAAACGTATTGATCATGTCAGCCGAATAATAAGCCATCATGAACTGGCAGAGAACGAATGCCATAGTCAGATAATAGATTATGGCAAGGCCGTAACCGAAATATGTAAATGAAGAAATGAATATAAACGGCAAAAGGAACAACAGAAGGATAATGACTACGGTCATTACCGCAAACTGTATAAATCTCATAAGGAAAAAGAAAAACGCATTTCTATAGACCTTTGAAAGAGGAAGATCTACCGTAACGATCATCTGATAGACAATATGCTGGATCGCGATAAATGCCAAAAGGATGACCGTAAAGAGAACTGATACGACAGTTCCGAACTTGGTGCCTGCATTACCGTAGAACGAGATAGCCAGAAGGCAGACGACTGTAACGATGACCGATATGATCGATACTGCGATCGACTGCCTGAGATTATTCTTTACCCCCTTCTTAAAGTCCTGCAGAGGATAGATAGAATCACCTCTGTAGAGATTCCTGTAAAGGTGAGCAAATCCGGCCTGGAAAGGACCGACACATACAAGGAGCGATCCCATAAGGAACATCACGCAGAAAAGTATGATGATGTAGTAAAGCTGAGATACTACGTCGGTTCCGGTAGCGCTGATCTGTTCATTCACCTCATAACCTGCTTCAGCCATAAATGCTGCGAAGTTCTCAGGTACGAATACGCTGTTGATCTTCGGAAGAAACTTGAGCGTAAGGAATATAGAGATGAGCATAGACGGGATATTCAGGACGAGGAACATAAAGTTCGTAAGCGTCAGCTTAGAGAAATTAGTACCGTATATGCTGAAAAACTTATAGATCGGACCGCGTTCACCGGACATCAGTCATTATCTCCGTTTCGATTCTTCATATTATTGATTATATCAGCGAATGCATAGATTTTCTCGAGAGAACGCTGAGCAATAGCGGCATTCTTTTCCTTCTTGCCGTTCTTCCCCTTGAACTTGCCGGGCATCTTCTCTACGAGACCGAAGTTGGCATTCATGGGAACGAACTTCTTAACCATGGGATCTGATACATATGCGGCCATGGAACCGATGACTGTATCACTGCCGGGTACGAAAGGCGGCTCGATCTCAAGAGCCTTCATAGCGGCATAGTATCCTGCTAGGAAACCGGAAGCAGTAGACTCTATATAGCCCTCTACGCCCGTGATCTGACCTGCGAAGAAAAGAGTATCCCTGTTTCTCATGGAATATTCATGTGTAAGGAGCGCAGGAGAATTGATATAAGTATTCCTGTGCATTACACCCATTCTGTAGTATTCTGCATTTTCAAGTCCCGGGATAAGTCCGAATACTCGCTTCTGCTCAGGCCACTTGAGCCTTGTCTGGAATCCAACGAGATTAAACATCGTCTTGGCTCTGTCATCCTGCCTGAGCTGCAGACATGCATAAGGCTCCTCGCCTGTCTTGGGATCAACGAGGCCTACGGGCTTTAATGGACCGAATCTCATGGTATCAACGCCTCTTGAGGCCATCGTCTCGATCGGCATACAGCCTTCGAATACAATCTCCTTATCAAATCCCTTAACGTCTGCCCTCTCGGCATTAACGAGCTCGTTATAGAACCTGAGGTATTCTTCCTTATCCATGGGGCAGTTGATATAGTCATCTCCGCCCTTGCCGTATCTGGAAGCCTTGAAGGCCTTAGTCATATCTATGGAATCAGCCGTAACGATAGGGGCAGCCGCATCAAAGAAATGAAGCTTCGAGTCTCCTACCGTCTTCATGATATCTTCGTAGAGCTCACCGTCAGTAAGAGGTCCTGTTGCAACGATAACTATGCCGTCCTCGGGGATCTTTGTGATCTCTTCGTGGATGACATTGATATTCGGACAATTATCGATCTTCTCGGTTATATACGAAGAGAATTCGTCTCTGTCTACTGCGAGAGCACCGCCGGCGGGCACGGCAGACTTATCCGCCGCTTCCATGATCAGGGATCCTAATACTCTCAGCTCTTCCTTCAGGAGGCCGACAGCATTTTCAATATTCGCAGCTCTTAATGAATTACTGCAGACAAGCTCGGCATAACCGTCACTCTTGTGCGCCGGGCTCTTTCTTATTGGCTTCATCTCATAAAGATCCACCTCTACTCCAAGCTCGGACAATATCCATGCGGCTTCACTTCCCGCAAGGCCCGCACCTATAACGGTTACTTTTTTACTCATCTGACTCTTCCTTATCGGATTTCTTCTTTCTCTTATTAGTAGCACACTCGGGATCGGAGCATCTGGGATACGTCTTTCCCCTGAATCTGTGCCATACCATGTATGCGCCGCAGGTGTCGCACTTCTTGTCGTCTATGGGAAGATCCCATGAGATGAACTCGCAATCAGGCTTTGTACCCTTTTTGTCGCATACATAGAAAGTCTTATTGCCTTTTCTGGTCTTCCTTACGAGAAGTCCGGATCCGCAGACGGGGCACTTACCCTTAGCGGCAACCTCGATATTTCTCGTATATGTACACTTCGGGAAGCATGAGCAGGCAATGAACTTACCGTTTCTTCCTTCCTTAATGACAAGATCGCCTTCGCCGCACTCGGGGCACTTCTCACCGATCTTCTCGGATTCGATCTTGACCTTCTCTATTGACTTTCCGGCATCCTCTACCTGCTTATGGAATGTGGGATAGAAATCAGAAAGGACCTTTACCCAGTTGGTATTACCAACCTCGACCTTATCGAGCTTCTCCTCCATGTCAGCCGTAAAGGAAACATCTACGATCTCGTTGAAATTATCCTCGAGCATATTGGTAACAAGCTTACCAAGATCAGTGATAAGGAGGTTCCTTCCCTCTCTGTCGACATACTTTCTGTCGAGGATAGTACTGATCGTAGCGGAATATGTTGAAGGACGGCCGATACCGTTATCCTCCATCGCCTTGATGAGCGTTGCTTCAGTATAGTGAGGCGGAGGAAGTGTCTGCTTCTTATCGCAGATTACTTCGAGGTTCTTAAGAACCTGACCCTCAGTAAGCTCAGGGAGCTTGTTCTTAGAGTCATCAGCATTATCGTTCTGCTCGTCTTCCTTGATATCGGCATATACTGCAAGGAATCCCTTGAAAGCAACCGTCTCGCCCTGTGCTCTGAATATCTCATTACCGCATCCGACATCGAGCGTAACCGTATTGATGGCTGCATCTGACATCTGAGATGCGAGGAATCTCTCCCAGATGAGCTTATAGAGCTTATACTGGTCGTTCGAAAGTGAACTCTTAAGGAGCTCGGGCGAAAGATCAAAGTGTGTAGGTCTTATAGCCTCGTGAGCATCCTGAGCGGAATTCTTATTCTTATAGTTTCTCTTATAGGGGCAGACATACTCCTTACCGAATCTCTCTTCGATAAGACCTCTGGATGCAGCCACTGCCTCATCAGATACTCTGACGGAGTCTGTCCTTATGTAGGATACGAGAGCCGTCTGGCCGTGACCTGCGATCTCGATACCTTCGTAGAGCTGCTGAGCAAGAGACGTAGTCTTCTTTGTGGAGAAGCCGAGTCTTCTTGATGCTTCCTGCTGCATGGTGGATGTCGTAAACGGAGGAGCGGGCTTTCTGCTGCCGTCGCCCTTCTTTACGGAAAGGACGGTAAAGTCCTTACCCTTGATATTTGAAACGACACTGTCTGCCTTCTCCTGCGAAAGGATCCTGCCGTTCTTAGGCTTATCAGTCTTATCACCGTTAACTGTGCCGTAATATCCGACCTTGAACTTATTCTTAGAACCGTCGGGACTTACGGTAGAACTTACGAGCCAGTAATCCTCGGGAATGAATGCATCGATCTCGGCATCCCTGTCCATTACGATCTTTGTTGCAACGGACTGAACTCGACCTGCTGAAAGACCTCTTCTGATCTTGCTGCAGAGCAAGGGTGAGAGTTCGTAACCTACGAGTCGGTCAAGGATACGACGAGCCTGCTGTGCATCAACGAGATCCATATCGATGGATCTGGGCTTCTCGATAGCCTCCTGGACTGCCTTTTTGGTGATCTCATTAAACGTGATCCTGCAATTGGTAGTAGGATCGATCTTAAGTACATGTGCTACATGCCATGCGATAGCTTCTCCCTCGCGGTCAGGGTCCGTCGCGATATATACGAAATCTGCATCTTCCGCAAGTTCACGAAGCTCTTTTACTACCTTTACATTGGTAGTTATATATATAGGTTTAAAACTGTCATTGACATTTACACCCATAGAATTCCTGGGCAGATCCCTGATATGACCTACCGAAGCCGATATCCTGTAGTCCTTGCCGAGATATCTTCCAATTGTCTTTGCCTTTGTAGGCGACTCAACTATTACCAGTTTCTTACCCATTTATATTGCACCATACTTATTCAGTTTATCTACAAAAATTTAATATAAGACAACATCAGCAAATTGTCAAAACATACTTCCCTTTACTCTGCTCGACTTTCATCGCGAGCTCAAGACCCGTGAGCACGGCTGCTATAGTCTCGTAAGGATACGTAAGCCTCGCGCAAAGATCGTCGATGCTCAGTGGTCTCGACTTCAGCAGCTCGACTACTTCTTCCTCCGGGTCTTCAGCCGTTTCAGGCTTCGGGTCGGTATATCGGTAACTGACATTCTCCTTGATCCTCTCCTCCACGATCTCGGGTCTTATCAGAACTTCGGCACCGTCTTTTAAGAGCATCAGGCCGCCGAGACAATTCTCTACATATATATTATTTGGCAGTACAAAGACATCCTTCCCCTGATTAGCCGCAAAGGAAGCCGTATGTAATGTGCCGCTGTAGAGTCCCGCTTCCATTATCAGGCACACGTCTGAAAGTCCCGCTATCAGCCTGTTCCTGGACGGGAAATACTGCTTTATGACTTTTCTTCCCGGAGGCATCTCGGATAATATGAGTCCTTCTGCCTTCATGCGGTCATATATATCGGCATTTTGAAACGGATAGATCTGATCGGCTCCGCAAGGCATGAATGCAATACTCTTTCCGCCTGCATCAAGTGCACTCTCATGTGACTTTCTGTCGATCCCGAGCGCCATGCCCGATACGACGACTATGCCTTCTCGTGCCATATGAGAAGCAAACTGCTCGGTAGCATATAGAGAATATCTCCCCGGAGTCCTGGAACCTACCATCGCAGCGGCACCGCAAGTATGGCATGCCGAAAGGATGCTCCTGTCGCCTATTCCAAAAACGACCTTAGGCATTCCGCTTATTACCTTCCAGAGATACGGATAGTCGGGATCATCTTCTGAGACCGTGAACATTCCTGTCCGCTCTGCGATCTCAATATAGTTTTCGGTATTGGATCTTATCGCATCTGTATTCTTCTTGAGCTTATCTGCTGCCTCTCTGGTCTTATTACTTAGCTGATCGCTTTCGCGCATCTTACTTATCAGGGCAGTTATGTTATCAGCTCTTAAGTCTCTGTGAGTCTCGACTATCCCGCTGCCGAATAGCTCTCTTACGGATGCCGACGTCAGTCCCGAATGAAATCTCAAAGCCGCATATTCTATGTCCTGTCTGGTCTTGTCATCCATATGATCACCTCTTTCTGTAGACGGATGCTTCTGCAATATCGCTCTTTCGCATATCCGCTCTGCCGTCAAGATCCGCTATGGTGCGACCGACTCTTATGAGTTTCCCGAATCCCCTGGGGGACGATGTAAGCTTCTCGGCTATTTCGGATGCATATTCAATAACGCCTTTATCCGCGCGCATGAGTTCGGCGTCAGTACTGTCACTTGATCCGTTAAAGGTACCTGCTGCATTCTTATATCGCTCCTGCTGCATCGCCCAGGCAGCACTAACCTGTTCCCGGTATGCCCGGCTCAGATCCTCGTCGCTGACAGAAGTTATAGACTTCAGATCCTCACCCGATATCGTCCTCATCTCCGTAAAGATATCTATCCTGTCTGCAAAAGGTCCCGATATCTTATTCAAGTACCTGTCACGTACAAGCGGCGTACACTTGCACCTGACCTTGTTTTCGTAGAACATACCGCATCTGCACGGATTACCTGCTCCGACGAACATGAAAGAAGCTGGGAACTCATATCTCTTACCGTCCTTCGCGAAAGAGACCGCATGCTTTTCAAGAGGGATCCTCATTGCATCGAGTATGTCAGGCTTGAACTCACAGAGCTCATCGGCAAAGACTATTCCGTTATGTGCAAGCGAGAGTTCCCCGGGCTTAAGGCTCCCTGCAGATCCGATAAGACCTGATAACGAAATGCCGGGATGAATATATCTGAAAGGCCTTTCGCCTGTAATAAGTTCATCCGAAGATCCTATACCTTCGTAGATCGTATAAAGATCTGATGCCTCTTTCGGGGCGAGCTGCGGCATCAACCCTCTTATCACCTGACCTGCCATCGTCTTACCGCACCCGGGGCTTCCCAGTATGACGATATTATGTCTGCCGGCAGCGGCAATGAGAAGCGCTCTCATGGCTTTGCTCTGTCCCTTTATGCACGAGATGTCAGGATATTCATTGCTGTCAGTCAGATAATCATCCGTTGAGAGCTCGTGATCGATCGGTGAATATGAACCGCTGTTGATCGAATCAACTGCATCCGCCAGAGTATCGAATAACATTCCCGAGAATTTCGCACATGCTGCTGACATCTTTTCGGCAGAAGGTGCTATCGCGATATCAAACCCCGAAGTCTCTCTAAGCCTTAAAGCCGCACCCGGCGTCCCCTTAAGCTCTCCCGTCAGACCGAGCTCCCCCTCGGCATATATCTTCATATTCGCAGTTGTACTTATCTGCCCCGAAACACAAAGTATCCCGAGTGCCGTGGGAAGATCGAAAGCAGATCCTCCCTTATGAAGATACGCGGGAGATATTGATACCGTGATATGACCTTTAGGCATTACAAAGCCTGAAGAGATCAGAGCTGCTCTGATCCTGCCTCTGGACTCTCTTATAGTCGAATCACATAGTCCGATAACGTCAAAAGTGGGAAGTCCCGGCGAAAGTGAGATCTCTATCTCCGTTGGTACTCTAGCCAGTCCGTCCGCATAACATGAATAGATCCTGACAACCTTTATCCTGCTGCCCATATACTACCTCCATAAAAATGATATGGGGTAAGGGTATCAGCATCAGAAGCGAGTTTTTATCGACAAATTTCGACAATCGCGACAAAATTTCGACAAGGTGTACTATTAATGGGACTTTAACCGCCGACTATGATCCTGATGATATCCGATGCAAAGGCAAATATCATCAAAGCTATGAGCATAACAAAGCCGATTCCGTTGATGACTGTCTCACTCTTCTTCGAGAGTTTGTGACCTATTACCATCTCGACAATGATGAGGATGACCTGTACACCGTCAAGCCCTGGGATCGGGAGCATATTCGTAAACACAAGACCGATCGAGATGATACCTGCAAGCTGGATAACGGATACGATCTTTATGGCTAGTGTATCATTCTGATCGTCAACTACCTCGGATACTACGGAGGTAACACCAACGGGACCGGAGACCATGTTATAGACTTCTTCCTCGCCCTCAAATACATCACCGATAGCTCTAACTGTGATATTACCGATAGTCGCGGGCATCATGGCAGCAGTCTTAACGGCACCGAAGAAATCCTTAGCTGACTTTATATCATAAGCGATAAGGCGTACGCCTCTTGAATTAGCGACAGTGATCATTGTCTTAAGGCAGTCTTCCTCCATGATCTCACCGTCCCTTTCAAATGTGAGATGCATGGTATCGCCTTCGGTAAGGTTAGCGAAGTACTCCTCGAAATCCTCATCGATAACGGGCTTGCCGTCGATCTCTCTTAAGATGTCACCTTCCTTAAGGATGGGATTACCGCCATTTTGCTGTTCGCTTACGGCATAGATCTCCCAGCCCTGATATTCCTCGATCGTATCAAGACTATATGTGATACCGAGCATGGGACGGGTCGTAAGCTCGGGAACAAGCGTGATCTCGTAGAGCTCATGAGTCTCAGCTGATCTCAAGGTGAGGACCATCTCCTGATCTTCCCTGACACCATTATCAAGCTCATAGAAGAAATCAAGATAAGTAAATACTCTGTCACCGTTGACCTTAACGATCCTATCCTCCATCTGATAAGGAGAATCAGCAGTCACTGCGGCTGCTAGCTGCGTACCTTCCGATACGGGACCGATATTAAGTGACGTATAACCTGAAACACAGTTCATTATCGCAAAGATAAGAACTCCGAGCACTGCATTCATGAAAGGACCTGCAATGGCAACAAGAAGTCTCTTCCATCTCTTCTGGTTTATGAGAAGTTCGGGATCATCGCTCTCGATGGCATTACCCTGATCGTCAAAATCCGTAAAGCGGACATATGCTCCGAAAGGCAGCGCCCTGATAGAATAATCAACGCCCTTTCTCTTCCACGAAAAGAGCTTGGGGCCTATAAAGATAGAGACCTCATATGCCTTTATCTTCAGAAAACATGCCATCCAGAAATGTCCGAGCTCGTGAACCGTTACGAGCAGTCCGAGCATCAGGATGACAGTAATGATACTCCAAATACTTATATTCATCTGCTAATTATCTCTCCCGCTAATCTCCTGGCTTCCTTATCCGTTTCAAGTATCTTGTCGATAGTAAGTTCATTACCGCCGGATATACTGCCGGCCATCTTCTCACATACTGAGAATACAGTCCTTTCGATATCGAGATAGCCGCTCTTTCCGTCAAGGAACGAGAATACGGCTACTTCATTGGCAGCATTCATTATAGTAGGCATGAGACCACCGTCCCTGCCACAGTCATATGCAAGTTTCAAGAGTCTGAATACATCCGTATCGCACTTCTCGAATGTAAGGTTATTACATCCAACGGAGAAGGGATCGAACTCCTCAAGGAGCCTCGGACCTCTGTCGGGATAATAAAGTGCGACCATTATAGGAAGTATCATGCTTGGCTTACCCATCTGAGCGAGCACGGATCCGTCACGCATCCTGATCATTGAATGAATTACACTCTGAGGATGGACGACAACATCAACATGATCGACATCAACGCCGAACAGATGATGCGCTTCTATTACTTCAAGGCCCTTATTCATCATAGTAGAGGAATCGATAGTTACCTTACCGCCCATCTTCCATGTCGGATGTGCGAGGGCTTTCTCAAGAGTAACTTCCTTAAGGTCATCTCTGCTCTTACCTCTGAAAGGACCGCCTGAAGCAGTGATGAGTATCCTGTCGAGATCTTCTCTCTTCTCACCCCAGAGACACTGCCAGATCGCGCAATGCTCACTGTCAACGGGAAGGAGCGACACGCCTTTCTCTGATACGAGCGGCATGATAACGTCACCGCCCGTAACAAGTGTCTCCTTATTGGCTAGAGCTATATCCTTACCAGCTTTAATTGCATGATATGTAGGTTCAAGGCCGGAGATGCCGACCATGGCACCGACGACCGTATCAGCTTCGGCCAGCGTAGCGACAGCCATCGTTCCCTCATGTCCCGATAAGATCTCAGTCCTGATATCGGATGAGAGCATTCCCTTGAGTTGTATAGCTTTCTCCTCGGAATCTACGGATGCTACAAGAGGACGAAACTCCATTATCTGGTCATAGAGAAGTCCGATATTACTGCCGCAGCAAAGTCCCATAACCTCAAAGTCATTAGGATTATTCCTGCAGACTTCAAGAGTCTGGGTACCGATCGAACCAGTTGAACCTAATATCGAAAGCTTTCTCATATCCTGAAATAACTACCCCTGTTCTGAAATTATGTAAAGAATACAACGATCATCGCGAGCAGGACGCCCGTAGGGATCGTAAAGAATGCACTGTCAAATCTGTCGATCATACCGCCGTGGCCCGGGAAGATGGTACCATAATCCTTGATACCAACCCTTCTCTTGATGAGCGAAGCGAGCCAGTCTCCGAGCTGAGACATGACAGACATGATAAAGCCCAAGAAGAATGACAGTACTGAGAATACAAAGAGATTCATCTTGATACCGCATACATTATAGATAACGATATCGAAATAGAGCATTACGACGAGTGCACATCCGAGAGCACCGCCGATACATCCCTCCCATGTTTTCTTGGGACTTATGTGAGGTACGATCTTATGCTTTCCGAGAGTAACGCCGGAAAAATATGCCATAGTATCAGAGATCCATGCTGCAAATAGCGCGGGAACCATATAATACCAGCCGTTTTCAGCGAGCATGGCAACTGCGCAAAGGCAAAAGAGCGGGAACGTGATATAAAGAATCGTCGCCGCCGTTACAAGACCGTCCAGAAGATGATTGCCGTCGGGCCTTACGACAGACGGTATGACTATCGACGCAAAGGCGATCATGACTACTACCAGAAGATACGAAGCCAGCGCCGTAGTTAGCTCCAGACCACGCCAGTAAGCAATGATAAGGATATCGACTGCTGCGACTGCACCGAGTGCCATCAGCGATATCATAGGCTTCATCTCGCCTGCCCTTAATGCCTTGGTCATCTCATAAAAGCAGAATGAACCTACGATTATTGAGAATAAAAGCATAAATATCGGAAAACGGATCGAAGGGAGTACGAACAACGCAACTCCAACAACAAAAGCGATACCGGTAATAACTCTCTGTCTCATCAGATCATGACTCCTTTTCCTTGCTCAGGCCGCCGAATCTTCTGTCTCTTCCGGCAAAATCCCTGAAAGCCTGAGTAAGTTCATCGTAACCGAAATCCGGCCACAGACATTCGGATGTCCAAAGTTCTGAATAAGCCGATTCCCATAAAAGGAAATTGGAAAGCCTGAGCTCTCCGCTTGGGCGGATGATAAGCTCGGGATCCGGAACATCCGGCATATACATATTATCCGAGATCATCTGCTCGGTTATATCGGAAGGTTCGATCTTTCCGGCCTTAACATCAGCAGCTATCCTGCGGCAGGCATTCTCGATCTCACGTCTTCCGCCGTAGTTAAAAGCAACTATGAGCTGCATCTTCGTACGGTTCTTGGATCTCTCTTCACCTCTTCGGCAGACATCCTTTATCCTATCGGGAAGCGAATCGATATCTCCCGTGAATCTTACTCTTATACCTTCCTTCTCGAGCTCCGGGTCATATCTTTCCCAGAATTCGACAAAAAGCTCCATGAGCTGGTGTACCTCGTCATCGGGGCGAGACCAGTTCTCAGTGGAGAAAGCATATACTGTCAGATATTTGACTCCGTAATTACCGCAGTTCGTGCAGAGTTCCTTAAGGTTCTCGGCACCTGCCCTGTGTCCGGCACTTCTCGGAAGGAGCCTCTTCTTGGCCCATCTTCCGTTGCCGTCCATAATTACGCCCAAAGATACCGGGACCTTAAGTCCCGTTGTATCATAAGTCTTTTTCTTTTGTCCGAGTATCGCCATTTATCAGATTTCCATCAATTCCTTCTCTTTGCTGTCGCAAGTAGAATCGACTTCCTTTGTGAATCTGTCAGTGATCTTCTGAACCTTATCCTCGAACTCTCCGAGAACATCGTCAGTGATCTCCTTTTTCTTGTTAGCAGCACGCATCTTATCGATGTTGTCTCTTCTTATGTTACGGATAGCGACCTTGCACTCCTCGCCGTAAGTCTTAACCTGCTTAACGAGTTCCTTACGTCTCTCCTCTGTGAGGATCGGGAACATAAGTCTGATGATCTTACCGTCGTTAGTAGGTGTGATACCAAGGTCAGATGCCAGGATAGCACGCTCGATCTCCTTGAGCATGGAAGGATCCCAGGGTGCAAGTGTGATCATCCTTGCTTCGGGAACCTGGATATTAGCTACTGCGTTAAGAGGAGAAGGTGCTCCGTAGTAATCAACAGTGATCCTGTCAAGTACGTGAGGGTTGGCTCTTCCTGCACGGATGGCATTGAGGTTCTCCTGAAGATTGGAGATAGCCTTCTTCATCTTTGTCTCTACGTTATCGTAATCCTGCTTTGTAATTTCGATCATAATGATTCCCCTTTCTATTGTTCCGTTCTTCTTACTCTACTATTGTACCAAGATTTGCGCCTTTTGCGATCTTTACGATGTTCTCGGGATCTTCCATGGAGAATACGAGGATCTTCGTATGGTTATCGCGGCAAAGAGCAGCTGCAGTTGCATCCATAACCTTGAGGTTGGACTTTAAGACCTCATCGTGAGAAACACGCTCATATCTGACTGCATCGGGATATACATGAGGATCCTTATCGTATACACCGTCTACCATCGTTGCCTTCATAAAGATGTCTGCACCGATCTCCGTAGCACGGAGAGCCGCACCCGTGTCAGTTGAGAAATAAGGGTTACCGGTACCGCATGCAAAGATAACGATCCTGCCCTTCTCGAGATGTCTTACGGCCCTTTTCCTGATATAAGGCTCAGCCATCTGTCTGATCTCGACAGCAGAAAGAACTCTTGTTACGGCTCCATGCTGCTCAAGTGCATCCGAAAGTGCGAGCGCGTTCATCATAGTAGCGAGCATTCCCATATGGTCTGCTGTTACACGATCCATCTTCTCGGAAGATCTGCCTCTCCAGAAGTTACCGCCGCCTACTACGATAGCTACCTCAACACCAAGATCTGATACTTCTTTTACCTTGGAGGTTATCTCTCTTACAACGTCGTCATCTATTCCGACTTTCTTATCACCTGCGAGTGCCTCACCGGACAACTTGAGCAGGATCCTCTTATACTTTACATCACTCATTGATATACCTCCAAAATTTGCTCTTTATATTTTATCTGTAAACTCCCTATATTAAAAGGACAAATTTGGACATAAGAATACCCGCAGGATACGGTATAAACTGCGGGTAAACACTTATAAACTCAAGTAAGCTCAGGCATCTTGCTCTTTCTTATGATGAATAGTCCCATACCGCCGAAGACGGCACCGATAATAACAGATCTGATGATCACCTGGATCGGATCGCCTCCTATAACCTCGCTTATCGATACTTCGCTGCCGATGAACAACGTCTTCAGAAGAGCTGAGATATCTACAAAGAAATGAAGAACGACATTAAACCAGATATTCTTAGTCCTGGCATATATGGCAGCAAGATAAAATCCGATCCCGATCGCATAGATGACCTGACCGACAGTACCGATGACATCTTCATTTCCCTGAAGGTTCGAAAGATGTACAAGGCCAAAGCATACACTGGATACGGTCATACCCGTGATGAGAGCCTTACGTGAATCATTACCTGCAGCAGAACGGACAAAATTCATAAAGATGCCTCTGAATATGAATTCTTCACCGATACCCGCACCAAAGAATATAGCAACTATATAGATGATCATAAAAAACAGAGACATCGAAGGAACCCCTTGATCTCTGATGCTCTCGATAAGATTAATAACGAGCATATATGCGCCATAGCCGATCAAAGCTGTTCCGCAGACCGCGCCTGTCAGGAAACTGCCCCTAGGAGCAGACTTTATAACATCTTTCCTGCCGAAGAGCACAAGCAGCAACATCAGACCCGCCGCCTGAACAAATGACATCAAACAATATACCGATATCGTATATTCCGTTTCCGAAAGTGATCCCTGCGGTATCAGATTCGCTATGATACTTGCCAGAATACCGACAAATCCCGCGCATAATATCACTCCTATGCACTTTTTCCAACTGATCTTTTTTTCCATAACTATTTACCTCTTGATCTCTATTTCAGCGACGCCTCGAATACTATGTCACACGTAGTATTATGTCACAAGAGGTATATTTAGGCAGAATTCGGGCAACCTCGAGGAAACTAATATTATTATCTTGCTCTCATTCCATTAATAATATGTACACAATCGAAAACTATAATTGAAGTATGAGTAACCCCCCGCCCTTTTGAGAGAGGAGGTATCGTATGTTTTGTAAGAACTGCGGAGCACCGATTGAAGACGGAGCAAAGTTCTGCGAAAGCTGCGGAAGCGTAGTTATAAACGAGCAGACTAATCCCGTAACCCCTGAATCACAGGAAGTAACCCCGTCCCCGAAGAAAGAAAAGAAGAAACCAGCCAAGGTAACCAAGATCAAGGAAGCCAAGCCCGGTAAAAAGAGCAAAAAGAAGAAGACGGCTCTTATCATGATCCCGACCGTCGCCGTACTTGTCATCCTCTCAATCGTCGGCGGTATCGTCTTCATGAACATGAACAACAAGAAACGGAGAGTTAAGGTCAAGGATTCCTACGGGGATCTTTGCGAGATGACTTCGCTTTCTGCTGAAAGCTATCTTTATGCCAGAGTCCTGACAGAAAGACTTCTTGAGACTGATCTTGCAACAGCGGATCCCGAAGAGACAGAAACACTCTTTGACGAGTGTCTTGCGGCCTGGGAAGCTACGGGCAAGGTTTCCGAAAATCTTGCCGACATGGCAGAAGATCTCGAGGACTCAGATGATATCAAGGCTCTCTCCGCCTCTTTCCCCGGAGGATTCCTGAGCGATCTTATATTCGGAAGATCATTATATGCTGCGGAAAATGACGATCCGAGTGACATCATGACTCCCGAAGAGAGCATCGGACAGTGCACGATACTTTCAGGTCATATCTCAAGAGATGTTACTGTCGCAGAAGCAAAGATCGAACAGCTACACGAAGTATATAACGGCACATCTACTGATTACGAGGAATGGAATACCGTAGTAGAACAGACATCCGTCTGCTTTTCTAATACAGTCATCCTTTCGGGCGGAGTCATAGACGGCGATAATACTTTCACAGTAAACGGCGAACCTCGAAGCCTCCATCAGATCTCTACTGATCCCAAGCCGGGTACGACTACTATCGAGAATACTGATATCCTCGTCGATGTCAGCTCATCTTCGAGTGTCTTCGTAATGAGCAGTACCAACAGCATCACGATCAGTGAAGAAGAGATGAACAGCTATACTTCTTCAGGCAGTTCAACTATCTCTATCTCGTCACATACTCAGACTACGGAAGAAGTCAGTATGACTTTCCACAGCACCAGTTTCACTTCCTGGTATATTCTCGACAGAGTCGGCGGATATACGATCACCAGAGGAGATAAGGATAATGACGGCTATTTCGTAGAGCCTGAAGTTGATGACGGCAATATCGAACCCGATCCCGTCAGTACGACTATCGTCGAATGGGTTCCTGCTACTGGCTCACAGGATATCACGATCGCAAGAGAGATCATCATGCAGGAAGAGATCACTGTCGAAGAGACTGAGATCGAGATATCTTCCGAGATATTAGTCGAGCAGACTGAAGCACTCAATGCAGGAGTCGGTGAGATCACCGTATCCCTTATCTGGAGCACTTATGATGATCTCGATCTTCACGTAATCACTCCAAACGGAAACAGGATCTATTACGGAAACAGGACCGCTGACGGAGGAACACTCGATATCGATATGAATGCAAGTTCTTATGATCTTGCCGATTTCCCTGTCGAGAACATCTACTTCCCCGTTCCGATCGGCGGAGATTATCAGATCATCGTAAGAGATTTCCGAGACAGGACTCCCGAGACCTCTACCTACTACATCGTAAGAGTTCAGATCGGTGACGAAGTTGAAGAATATGACGGCTATATCGACGGTACGGGATACGAAGAAGTGATCGAGGAATGGGAATACACGAGCACTACTACTGTTTATACAACGACCGTAGTAAGCGAAGAGACAATGATCTGGCTTCTTGAGGAATCACGTGCGGGTACCGGAGATATCACAGTATCACTCATGTGGGATTCATGGGATGATCTTGATCTTCATATCATTACCCCTTCCGATGAGCATATCTACTTTGCGAATAAAGCTGCCGGAGGAGGAATCCTGGACTACGATGCGAATGCAGGTTACGATCTTACGATGGAACCTGTAGAGAACTGCTACTTCTCACTTCCCTCTAACGGTCATTATTCGATATATCTTAATGATTACAACGAAAGGACCGAAGACTGGACGACTAACTATCTCGTTATGGTAACGATAGGTGATGTAACTCAGACTTTCACTGGAACGATAGACGGTACGGGAACAACGATCGATATCTTTGACTTCGATTACGGTGATGCCTCTGCCCTGTCTCAGACTTCCTATGTCGGTCATACATACGCTTATATCAATTCACCCGCTACATGGATCCAGGCAAGATGTTTTGCCGAGTCACTCGGCGGACACCTTGTTGCTATCAACGACGAGGCTGAACAGCAGTTCATCGAAACAAGATTCCCGAATACTTTCGGTTGGATCGGTCTTGTAGATAACGCTACGGCTTTCGGTTGGATCACGGGCGAGCCCGTTACCTATTCGAATATCTGCGACGTACAGCCCGATAACTACTACGAAGATAATCTCTACGGCTTCATGTATAACGATATGCAGTGGGGCTTCACCTATAATGATGATGTCGAATATCATTACGGCTTCTACATCGAATGGGATTATGTAGTCGAAGGCGCTGTCGACGGCGTATTGAGCGAAGAAGCTCTCGATGCAATGCTCGCTTCCCTTAATGCCGGCAGCGGAGATATTACGATCTCCATGATGTGGGACAGCTCAGATGACCTTGACCTGCACGTATTCACACCTGACGGTTCAGAGATCTACTACAACAACAGGACTGCTCAAAACGGTGTACTCGATATCGATGCGAATACCTATGACCATATGATGGACAGCCCCGTCGAGAACGTTTACTTCACCTCTCCCTATAACGGAGAATACTGGATCTATGTAAACGATTACGAAGACAGGACCGAGGGTATCACCAACTTTATGGTAAGGATCACGATAGGCGGAGAATCACAGATTTTCACCGGAACGATCGACGGAACCACTTCAACTATCGAAGTAGTCGGATTTGAGTATTCCGGCGGCATAAGCGAAGCCGATATGGACGATGTTCTTAATTCTCTCGGCGCAGGAACCGGCGAGATCACGATATCTGTCATTTGGGACAGCGAAGACGATATCGATCTTCATGTCAGTACGCCGAGCGGCGAAGAAGTCTATTATGGCAACAGAGATGCCGGTGGCGGAACGCTCGATGTTGACGCGAACTACGATGTCATGATGGACGAGCCCGTTGAGAACATCTACTTCTCATCTCCCGATGCCGGTACATACACTGTATGGATCAAAGACTTTACTGACAGATCAGACGGCACGACAAACTATATCGTCAGAGTCACTGTCGGAGATCAGTCTCAGACATTTACGGGTACGATTGACGGATCCGGTACGACCATCGATATAATTACCTTTGAATACGGCGGATCCGGAGCTCCAAACGAAGAGGATCTTGATGATACATTGACTTCGCTCGGAGCAGGAACCGGCGAGATCACGGTATCCATGCTATGGGATTCTGAAGATGATGTAGACCTTCATGTCGATACACCTAGCGGTGAAGAAGTCTACTTTGGAAACAGAGATGCCGGAGGAGGAACACTCGACGTTGACGCAAACTACGATGTCATGATGGACGAACCTGTTGAAAACATATACTTTACGTCACCTGACACTGGTACTTATACCGTAACCATCGTAGATTATTCAGACAGGACGGATGGCAGCGTTACTAACTATATAGTAAGAGTCACTGTCGGAGATCAGTCTCAGACATTTACGGGTACGATTGATGGATCCGGTACTTCAATCGAGATCATCTCATTTAATTACGGATGAAATGACTTAAGGTAATCACTGAGGTCAAACACAAAAAAGCCGGCGCCTTAACGGGCGTCGGCTTCTTATACGAAACAAATATATTTACTTCTGATAATTGAAGTTAGCAATATCGATATCTGTTCCTGATCCGTCAATATGACCTTCGTATACTCTGGTAAATCCGTTAACGGTGATCCTTACCATATAGCTGGCATAACCGTCATTACGGTCTGTATAATCCTCGATCCAGATCGAATAGGAACCTTCAGGCGCGGTAGTGAAATAGATATTCTCTACCGGCATCTCCATCATGACATCAAAATTGGCATCGACGTCAAGCGTACCGCCGCCAAGGTTCCTGTTACCGTAATAGATCTCGCCTTGAGGAGTATTTACGTGAAGATCGATATCATCGGAGTTGTACCAGATGAGAGATACAGTGATCTCACCGCTTCCTGCGTTTGCATCAGCAAGAGCCTGATCCATGTCGGACATTTGGGGCTGGTTGTTGGAATGGTGTGTAGCCTGTGTACCCGAGTGAGGTCTGTCATCATCATCGTCATCGTTATCACGATCGTCGTCATCGTCATCACGGTCACGATCACGGTGTGTCCTCTCAGTCTTAGGCTCATCCTTACCAAATGACGGATCGGTCTTAGACAGATAAACACCGCCTATAAGAGCGATCATGGCAAGAACCGTTAATACAGTTACTATGATACCGCCTATCTTCTTGGCTGTTTCATGATCATCAGGACCATAATCCTGATAAGGATCACTATTGTTGTTATAAGACATATCTACCTCCATATCCCGATTATTATAAATATATATTGCGGTTTTGTACAAATAAAAATTGGCATCTCTGAAGCAAATCAGAACTGCTTTCTGAAACTAAAGACGTAAAGCGACGTAAGGAAGTTTCATCAGAATGCGGGAAAAATGGATTATTCTACGTAAAAGAGGTGACCCGAATGAACGGATCACCTCTTAAGATCAATTGTTAAATATCTGTCAGATATTAGAGACCAGCCTGCTTCATAACTTCTGCAGCGAAGTCGTCTTCCTTCTTCTCGATACCCTCACCAAGTCCGTATCTTGTGAAACGAACTACGGAAATTTCTGTGCCGAGAGCCTTGGAAGCGTTAGCAAGGTACTGAGCAACTGTAAGGGAATCATCCTTTACATACTCCTGATCAACGAGAACGTTGAGCTTGTAGAAGTTCTTGATCTGACCGGGAACGATCCTGTCAGCGATGATCTTCTCAGGCTTACCCTCTTCGAGAGCCTTCTTTGTGATGATCTCTGTCTCCTTATCGAGCTCAGCCTGAGGTACCTCAGACTCAACAACCCAGTTAGGGTTGGATGCAGCGATCTGCATTCCGATATCCTTAGCAACAGTCTTGAAAGCATCGTCAGAAGCCTTGGAAGCATCATCGAGAGCGAACTCAACGATAACACCAACCTTACCGCCTGCGTGGATGTAAGAAGCTACTGCACCGTTAGCAGCATCATATGTAACGAATCTTCTTACTGTAACGTTCTCACTGATATCAGCGATAGCTTCCTTAGTGAAGACCTCAACAGTCTTGGAAGAATCATTAACGAGTGTAGAAGCCTTGAGAGCCTCGATGTCAGCGGGCTTTGTAGCCATGATCTGAGCACCGATAGCGTCAACGAAAGCCTTGAACTTAGGTGTAGCAGCTGCGAAGTCTGTCTCAACGTTAACTTCTACGAGAACACCTGTCTTAGCATCGTCGGAGATGAAGGAAGCAACCTGTCCCTCAGCAGCAACTCTGCTGGACTTCTTCTCAGCCTTAGCCATACCCTTCTCACGAAGCCAAGCCTTAGCCTTCTCGATATCACCATTAGACTCTGTAAGAGCCTTCTTACAATCCATGATTCCGCAATCTGTGAGCTCACGGAGTTCCTTAACCTGCTGTGCTGTAATAGCCATGAATATATCCTCCTGAAAGATTAATGTGTTGTGTCAGATCAAGCCTCTGCAGCTGTCTCTTCAGCAGCAACGACTTCCTCGATGGACTCGGGAGCTGTTTCTTCAGCAACCTGCTCCTCAGCAACACCTGCATCGAAGGACTCACCCTGGTTAGCTTCGATAACAGCATCAGCCATCTTACCTGCGATAAGCTTAACAGCGCGGATAGCGTCGTCGTTACCGGGGATCACATAATCAACCTCATCAGGATCGCAGTTTGTATCAACGATAGCAATGATCGGGATATTGAGTCTTCTAGCCTCTGCAACAGCGAGGTGCTCCTTCTTTGTATCAACAACAAAGAGTGCAGCGGGAAGCTTTGTCATACCAACGAGACCGCCAAGGTTCTTCTCGAGCTTCTCCTGCTCGAGCTTGAGCTTAGCAACTTCCTTCTTGGGAAGTACATCGTATGTACCGTCTGTCTCCATATCACGGAGTTCAAGAAGTCTTGCAACTCTTGTCTTGATCGTCTTGAAGTTTGTAAGTGTACCGCCGAGCCAACGATTGTTAACGTAGAACTGACCGCAACGCTCTGCTTCTTCCTTGATGGAATCCTGAGCCTGCTTCTTTGTACCAACGAAAAGGATGTTACCCTGCTCAGCGAGCTCCTTCATAGCGTCATAAGCTTCGTCAACTTTCTTGACTGTCTTCTGAAGGTCGATGATGTGGATTGTATTACGCTCTGTGAAGATGTACTCCTTCATCTTAGGGTTCCATCTGCGTGTCTGGTGACCGAAGTGTACACCTGCTTCCAAGAGCTGCTTCATAAGAATTACGGGCATAAAAAATTTCCTCCTTGTTATTTACTTCTGCGACGCTCATGTCATTTTTTGACACACAAAAAGATGCATCGCATGTTTTTTATGCCCGAATATATTATCAAAAAGGAGTTTTGCAAGCAAGTGCTTTTTTATTTATGTTTAAAAGGTAATCCCAGTTCTTCCAAAAATGCTTCCGTACGATCGTAGCCTTCTTCAGAGTAACCCATCATTTGAATATACATATCTTCCGCATAATAATATGCATAACTTGTATATTCTCCGTTTGAATTCTCTTTGGCATATATAATATACCCATATTCACCTTCGACATAACGATCCATCAGTATCACGAACATATTATCCGGTGCATCGGACACCCTGTCATATGCCTTTTCAAATTGCTCCTTGGCATCATCGCCGTCATCCATGAGGCAATATCTGACGTAGAGACGTTCGCTGCCGTCAGCATCTTCCGGGACATTGACCTTGTTATATTCTACTTCCACCTCATAATATCCCGGATAATTATGACAGATATAATAATACCTGTAATCCTCATAGTCTTCGCTGAAACGTTCCTGATCAAATTTTTCCAATTCAAGAACATCTTCACAAGCATCGACAAAATCATCGGCATCAACTTCTTCGATCCGCTTACGAAAACATCCGCTCAACGAAAACAGCATGCAAACTGAAAGTAGCACTGCTGCAGGTCTTATCAATTTCCTCATTCCTTCTTACCTCACATTATCCATAAACATAATATCGGCATTATACCAATTCAAAATCCGAATACCAATAATCAACCGATATGTCCATACTTGCGAGTATTTTTCAAAGAAGTGCGATATATTAGATTAAAAGACATTTATCTGGAGGCATTCTATGTCACTTTCAGCATATCAGGAACAATTCTTAAAGGATCTTATAGCGATCCCCAGCGTAGGCGGAACCCCCGAAGTAGGAGCCCCTTACGGTAAAGTCCCTAGACAGGCTCTTACCTTCTTTCTGAGCGAAGCCGAAAAGGCCGGATTCAGGACAGGAGTATCGGATAACAGAGTCGGTTGGTGCGAGATCGGCTCGGGAGAAAGGCTGATCGGCATCGTATGCCACCTTGATGTCGTTCCCGCCGGTGAAGGCTGGGCGAGCGATCCTTTCACGCTTACGATCAAGGACGGTGCTCTCTACGGCAGAGGTATAATCGACGATAAGGGTCCTGCCGCCATCTCATTCTTCGCAATGAAGGAACTCATCGAAGAGAAAAAGGATATCGGATGCAGGATCAGGCTCATACTCGGAACTGACGAAGAAAGGACCTGCTCATGTGTCGAGCATTATGACGCTAATTGCGAGATCCCCGATTTTGCGATCACTCCTGACGCAGAATTCCCGGTCATCTATGCCGAGAAAGGTATCCTGCACATAAAGGTATTCGATAAGCGCCCAGCCCTTTCAGGGTTTACCGCGGCAGGCGGAAATGCCGCAAATATGGTTGCCCCGAAAGCCAAAGCCGTATTTAACGGCAAGGAATATGCATGCACCGGCAAGATGGCTCACGCGTCAAAGCCCGATCTCGGGATAAATGCGATCGATATGCTCCCCGATACTCTGACAGAGAGCGGGTTTGATATTACGGCCGTTCCCCTCCTTCAGTTCGTGAAAGCTTTCCATCCTTCGGCAGTATGCGATATAGAAGATGACTCAGGAAAGATGACGACCAACAGCGGTCTTCTGAACATCGACGAGAATGAGCAGTCTCTTATCATCGATATCAGATACCCCGTAACCGCTTCACTCGACGATATAATAAAAAACATCAAGTCCCAAGCTCAGAGCTTAGGACTTGACGTTGAGATCGACAGTCAGATGGATCCTATCTATAAGGATAAGGACTCCGATGAGATCAAACTCCTTACCGATGTCTGGAAAGACCATATGTCCGAATTTACGGGGTACAGACCTGAGTATTCCGAGATGTACGGAGCTCCTTTAGCTATAGGAGGCGGTACATATGCAAGACATATGAGAAATACGACCGCTTTCGGTATCCAGGCGCCCTGGCATGAGGATCAGTGTCATCAGGCCAATGAACATATGGCAATATCGGATATGGAAGTATGTATCAGACTGATAAAAGATACTCTTGTAAAGCTTATCGGTTGATCAGCCCACACCTGCTACGCCGGCATTGGGATTATTAGCGTGGTCATAAACTGCAACAGTAGTTATGCCTTCGAGCGACTGAGCAACTACACGATAACCCTCATCATTGTCACCGGCGAATGTAGTACCGATATTCGTATCCATAACATATCCTGTAATAACGAACTGCTCACAATAATGTCCCATATCATCAGGGTCAAGAGCTTCGTTATAAACGATATAAACAACATCCGCGTCAGCGTTTCCGACAGGTATCAGGGTATCAAAACCGCTACCTAATTCGATCTGGTCACCTTCTCTGATGTTGACCATGAATTCAATATTGCTCGGATCAGACTCATCGTAAACAGGGATATCGATACCGAAGAGGTTGTCATCGATAGAAGTGATGATCTCGGGAAATGACTCGGACTCGTTATCTGCAGCAGGTGCTTCGGGCTCAGCCAGAGCATCAGCCGTTGTCTCATCAGCAGTTGCAGCTGCAGTAGTAGTTTCTTCTGTTGCAGCCTCTGTTGCAGACTCTGTTGCAGACTCTGTCGTTGCTTCAGTTGTCTCCCTTGCTCCTGTTGATTCCGATGTGATAGTAGCGGAACAACCTGCGAATGATCCCATTACTGCGATCACCGCAATAACAGCTGCCAATCTTGTACTCGTTTTAGAACTGAATCTTGTTTTCATTTTAATCTACCTCCATTTCATTTCTAAACAGTACCAAACAGCTTTTTCATAACCTCCACAAGAGTATTACTTAATGACCGTTAAGTCAACAGAATTATCTAAATACCTCATTTTAGCCGCAAAAGGAAACCCGCCGATACCAATGCGGTATCGACGGGTCTTTTAGATCATATCTTGATACGGATCATACGAAGCGTCTTACAGTAGCAATGCCTCCCGCATATGAAGTGGTGATAACTCCATGCCTTGAATCGGATGCGTGTATATAAGTTCCGTTTCCGATATAGATACTTACATGCTCGATATATCCGTCATTATTATAGTCGTGACAGATAACGTCACCGCACTGAAGATTATCCATCGATACGGCCGTACCGCACTCGGCAATACCGGCGGCATCATGCGGAAGTGATACGCCGTAATAATTCGCATATACATAAGATACAAAGCCCGAGCAGTCGAAACCTGATGTCGAAGCACCTCCGTATACATAAGGAATACCGACGAACTGTGTGCAGTAAGATGCGAAATCGGAGCAGTCTCCTGCGGACGAGTAAGATGCCGACGAAGATGATGAACTCTCAGACGAAGACGAAGATTCCTCGGAAGCAGCAGGTGCTGCAGGAGCAGGAGCCTCTTCTGAACAAAGATCAGCTTTTACATAGTAACCCGAAGATGTCCTGTACCATCCGTTATCAGTCCTTGCGACTACATCAATGCCTTCACCGGGAGTAAGTACCGTAACGAACGAATAACTCGTACCGGGACCTGTCCTTACGTTAAGGTCGCAGGAAGCATAAAGATGAGCTTCATAATCAGTCTCAGTATAGGACGGAGTTGCCTCAGTCTGTGCTTCTGTTGCAGATGTTGTCTCTGTCGAACTCGAAGCCGAAGAAGATGACGATGTGCTCGGAGCCTGAGTAAGTTCAGGTGTAGGAGTAGCCGTTGGCTCGGGACTCGGCGTAGGAGTCGGAGCTTCGATCTCGTCAGTATCGAGAAGCGAAGAAAGCATAAAGCCTTCCGTACCGTCATCCAATCTTACCTTTGACCACAATGTACCATAAGAGATACGAAGCAAAGGCGTAGCATATTCAACTTGAGCAACTGTCTCGGAATCAACATCGGGAGATTCTCTGAGATTAGCCAGATTCGCATTTACCCAGCACTGTGTACCGTCATAAGTAAACGTAGACTCATCAAGGAGTTCCACGGAAGAATCAACATCAGCAGTAACAACGAGCGTATTAGATTCGATATTGACCGAATCCTTTCTAAGATCGCTCTTCTCTTCATCAGGCATATACACGACAGGAATATCTTCAGGCTCATATACCACGACCGGTTCGAGTGAACTTACCGGACTTTGAAGAGAAATATCGTCTGACGCACCGACATCGGCATATTTGAACAATGAGACCGTCATGGATGAGACAGTAACAAAGGCCAAGATCTTACAGATATCGTTCTTTCTTATCAATGCACATACCTCCTTATCTTATTTAGTACAATTATAATCTGAAAATGTTTCTAAATTATGGCAAAACATCGTGATACCAGGCTTTGTAACACAACAGTAACTTGAGAACATAAAAAGAGCCGTCTCCCAAACGGGAAACGGCTCTGAATCTCAAAGATAAATTAGGATCAAGCTTCTTCGGATGCCTGAGCATCGTCAGCGATCTCAAACATGTCTTCCTCGGAAGGCTCGGGATCAATAGGCTCAACTTCCTTGATGGAAATGGAGATCCTTCTCTCCTCAGGCTTGATGTCGATAACCTTAGCGATAACTTCCTGACCAACCTTAAGAACGTCAGAAGGCTGCTGAAGTCTTACGGAAGAGATCTGAGATACGTGGCAAAGAGCGTCAAGATCGGGCTCAAGCTGTACGAAAGCACCGAAGCTCGTAAGTCTTACAACTGTACCCTTAACAACGGAACCAACGGGGATCCTCTCCTCGATGTTGTAGTAAGGATCATCCTCTGCCTTCTTGTAGCCGAGAGAGATCTTCTTTGTCTCGGGATCAAAGCTCTTAACATATACGTCGATCTCATCACCAACGCTGAGTACGTCAGAGGGCTTCTTGATCCTCTTCCATGAAAGCTCTGTGATGTGAACAAGTCCGTCAACACCGCCGATATCAACGAAAGCACCGAAATCAGGAAGGCTTCTTACGATACCCTTGTAGTGCTTACCTTCTTCGATAGTATTCCAAAGCTCATCTGCCTTAGCCTTACGCTCAGCGGAAAGGATAGCTCTGTGGGAACCGGATACTCTGAGTCTGTGCTTCTCTGTATCAACCTTAGTGATAAGGATCTCGATCTGCTGACCCTTGTACTCGTCAAGGTTCTCAACTTCACCGATCTTAAGCTGTGTGCGGTGGATATAGATGTCGATGCCGCCGTAATTAGCGATAACACCGTCCTTAACTACGTTAGTAACTGTTGCAGTAACAGGTGTCTTATTCTCGAATGCTTCCTGGATGACCTTCTTGTTCTTCTCGAAGTCGAGCTGAGACTTAGAAAGAAGGATCTCCTTGCCCTGATCAGTGTTCCTGATGCTCTTAACTACTACAGTAACTTCTACCTTGTCTGCAATAGCCTTTTCGATGTTGAAATCGGGATCACCTGCGAATTCACGGAGAGGGATCTTACCTTCGGATTTGTCACGCACATCTACATAAACGTAGTCAGCGTCTGCCGAAGTTATAACTCCCTTCACGATCGCATTTCTCCTAAGCTGAGGGATGCTTTCGATATAATCACCGAAATTGATGTCAGTCTGATCCTGACTAGTCATAACTTCATTTGCGTTCTCGTCCATTGTGCGAACAACCTCCAAAATAATAGCTTCCGGTGTAGAAGCACCTGCCGTGACACCTACAACATCTTCCTGTCTTATCTTCCCCTCGGATAATAATTCAAGAAGATCATCGGCACCGCCGATCAGATACGTTCTATCACAACGACTGTCACAGATATCAAAGAGCTTCTTGGTATTCGAGCTGTGGGCGGACCCGATGACGAGCATCACGTCAGCTTCTGCCGAAATCCTCGCAGCCTCAGACTGTCTGATTCCTGTCGTACTACATATTGTATCAAATATAAGATTATTTGCAATTTTATTTTTACCAATTGCACAAATCTTATCAAAGATCTCTGACGAAAAAGTTGTCTGAGATATAAGTAAAGTACTGTTTTTATTGACATTTAGAGCTTCAAGCTCCTCCGGAGAACTTATTACTGTAACTTTCTCGGGAGCCTCTCCGCATATACCTGCGACCTCCGGATGGCCCTTAGTACCCGAGATGATTATCTCCTTACCGTCTGCGGCGGCATCTCTTACGATCTTATGGATCTTCTCGACAAAAGGGCAGGTACAGTCAAAAACTTCACAGTTCTTATCATTAAGGATCTTCTTCTGCTCAGGTGTAACTCCGTGAGCCCTGATGATGACCTTACTGCCTGCAGGAACATCGGAAGCATCGTCGATTATCTCGAATCCGCCCTTTAAGAGCTCTGATACTACCCTGTCATTATGTGTAAGCTCACCGAGCATGATAAGGCGCTCGCCTTCCTTTTTGTCGGCGATCATCTTGTATGCCGTATCTACTGCCGTCTTTACTCCGAAGCAGAAACCTGATGACTTAGCTGTTATTACTTTCATTCGTTCAGGTATGACAGAAGTGTCTCAAGTGTCTCTTCAATGCCGATCTCATCAGTGTTGATCTCGATCGCATCATCTACCTTGATGAGCGGGGAGGCTGCTCTCTCGCTGTCCTGCTTATCTCTTTGAATGATATCCTTCAGTACTTCCTCATAGTTCTGTGTCTTATCATCCTTAGCCTCGAGCTCGGCAAGTCTTCTCTCTGCTCTCTTCTCCGAAGATGCCGTAAGGAAGAACTTATACTTTGCATTCGGAAGCACCTTGCTTCCGATATCTCTGCCGTCAAGGACAAAGCTCTGATCTGCTGCGATAGCCCTCTGCATACGAACCATCTCTTCCCTTACGAAAGGATGAGCACTTATGGAAGATGCCGCCATGGATACCTCCCCCGTTCTGATGATACCCGTAACATCCTCGCCGTTAAGGATCATGTGCTGCTCCCCGTCTATGAACTTCACTTCGATCTTAGTCTCTGAAAGAAGTTCCTTTACCTTTTCGGGATCTTTGGGATCGATTCCTTTCTTGATGGCTGCTACACCGCATGTCCTGTACATTGCGCCCGTATCAAGGTACATGATACCGAGCTTCTTTGATACGCCCTTTGCAAGTGTGCTCTTTCCGGATCCAGAAGGTCCGTCTATTGCTATCTGATAAATATCACTCATGGTTGTTCCTCCATAATATCTGTTATATCTCTGTCTCTTCCGACTTCATAGACCCTGTACTGCGACCATAAAGTCTCCAGAGCTTCAAACGAATTGATGATATGCTCTCTCCTGTGCATTCCGAGCGTAACGAGAAGCGCATTTATGAGAGAGAGCGGTGCAGCGAGCGAATCAACGAAAGAAGCCATGCTCGACTTCGCAAAGAGCTTGATATCGGCATATTCGGTTATCGCCGTATTGTCCTTATCGGTGATGACGATCGTTCTGGCGCCGCGCTTCTTGGCATATTCCATGGAATTGATGGTACGCTGCGAATATCTCGGGAATGAGATACCGATCATAACATCATCTGAAGTGATCGGCATGATCTGCTCGAATACTTCATTTGTGCTGTTACTGTGGATATGGATGACATCGTCGAACAGTAAGGTCATGTAGAAATGCATAAAAGACGAAAGCGGCGAACTGGATCTTAATCCCATGATATAGATCTTTCGCGCACTGAGGATCTGCTTTACGGCCTCAGACATCTGAGCTTCATCCAGCTCTGCTATCGTGTCCTTCAGGTTCTCCATATCACTTCTCATGATGTCTCTTATCGCAGTGGCATCATCGGAGAATCTCTCCGTATAGTTGAGTCTCTGAACAGAAGTGAGCTTTGATTTGAGTTCTTCCTTAAGAGCGTTCTGGAAATGAGGATAACCTTCAAATCCGAGTTCCATCGTAAACCTTACGACAGTAGATTCGCTGACACCGGTCTCTTCACCGAGCTTTGCAGCTGTCATATAAGCCGCTTTATCATAATCACTGAGGATATAAGTCGCAATAGCCTTATGTCCCTTGCTCATCTCGGGAAGCCTGGACTCTATAAGACCGATTATGCTTTCCATGCCTTTTATTCCTCCTCAGCCTTTTCGGCTGCCATATAATTCTCGATAGAGATCTGCCTGTCGTCGTTACCGGCTGCCTTCTCGAGGGAATCCTCAAGATCCCTGATCGTCTTGTAACTCATGAGCTCCATGGAAGGAAGCTCATCTACCGATTCGATACCGAACTCCAAAAGGAACTGCTCGGTCGTCGAAAAGAGCGAAGGTCTTCCGGGAGCATCGAGATAACCGGATTCACAGATCCATCCTCTGTCCAAGAGCCTTGAAATGATGCTGTCACTTGATACGCCTCTTACGGCTTCTACCTGAGCTCTTGTTACGGGCTGGTTATAAGCGATGACTGCCAAAGTCTCATAGGAAGCCTGTGACAAAGGCGGCTTTGCCTTGGGGCTGAAGTATCTTTCGAGTACCTTCTTCATACCGGGCTTCGTGCACATGATATAGGAATCTTCTATCTTTCTGATGAGAAGTCCGCCCCACGGATCGTTCGTATATTCAACGATGAGCTTATCAAGAGCTTCCTCTATAAGTTTCTTATCTGTATTTAGGATCTCGGAAAGCTTCGAAAGAGACATGCTCTCGCCTGATGCGAACAAGAGTGCTTCACATGCGGCCGAGACTTCCTGTACCGGCAATTCAAACTTATCTTGTATCAGTTCACTCATGACTTCTCTACCATTCCTTTATCTTCGATGAGTATTACGTCGAAAGGCTTCTTCTGCTGTGCAGTGATCTTGTTGCCTCTCAGGAGCTCGAGCACCGCGAGGAATCCTACGATCCTGTCTATCTTCTCTGGCGGATTATCTTTATCAAAGAGCTCGTGGAAGAACATCCTTCCTCGCCTTGAGATCGTGAGCCAAACGGACTTCATCCTCTCTCTGACCGAAAGCTTGTCTTTTTTGAGGATATGCGTGATCTTCGCGGATATATCGGCGAATCTGATCTCATTTCGCTTGCAGACGTTACTTACGGCGATATCAAACTCTGAAGAGACAAACTCCTGAGGCGGTAGTTTTATCTCGACATCCATCGCCTTAGCTGTCGAAGGAACCCTGTAATAGCAATCCGTATAGACATCATGCCTGGTCTTGAGCTCTCCGGCGAGGAGCTTACAGCGCTTATAGCGAAGAAGGCTGATAACGAGCTCTTCTCTCGGATCTTCTTCCTGATCTTCGCTGTCACCCTTACGTCCCGGAAGCATCATCCTGGATTTTATGTGGACCAGAGTTGCGGCCATAACAAGAAACTCCGAAGTTACCTCCATGTCCAAAGACTCCATCTTGGAGATGAAATCCATGTACTGTTCGGTAATATCGGAGATAGGGATATCGTATATATCGATATCGTTCTTCTCGATAAGATGGAAAAGAAGATCCAGAGGACCTTCAAATTCACGTATCTTAAGAGCCGGCCTCTCGTGCTGAGTAGTCATACACCACCAAGAAGCAGATAGATCGGAGTCATCAAAAGTTCGATGAGCATAAAGAACGGAGCCTCGATAATATCGATGAGCTTGCTCAGAACATTTACACCGGTAATAGATCCGAGCATGATGATACCAAGGAGCACCCTGGGAGCTATCATGCTGAACTTCTTGTATCCGTCAGTATATCTGATCTTATAAGGCAGAAGCTCCTCGATGACATGAAATCCGTCAAGGGGCGGGATCGGCAGGAGATTAAATGCCAGAAGTCCCATCGAAAAGACGAACGTATATGCAAATATCTGTGCTATGCAAAAGAGCAGAGGATATGCATCAAGATCAATCTTATAAGCCATTATCGTATAGATCACACAGCTTATGAACGCCAGGATAAAGTTACCCGTAACACCTGCAAGGCTTACCATGATCGACATGAGCCTCTTGCTCTTGAATCTCGTGAGCCTGTTTGGATTAACAGGAACGGGCTTACCCCATCCGAAGCCGATAAAGAGGATCAGCACGGTACCGATAGGGTCGACATGGGCAAGCGGGTTAAGCGTAACCCTGCCCATGTTCTTAGCCGTATCGTCACCTAAGAGGTGTGCTACGAATGCATGCATAAACTCATGGAATGCAAACGATAAAGTAAGCGCGAACACGAAAACGAGTATATAGAATACGATCTCGGTTCCGCTATATCCGCCTTTGATAAGTTGAGTCAGCATCTATATCAGGCCTTTCTCAAAGAGAGGTTGATCTTCTCGCCGTTTACGCTCCACTCACGAAGGTTCTCCTCGCTTCCCGTACCTGCAGTAATGGATGTAGCAAGTACTTCTGCTGCGATAGCATCCTTCTTGTGCTCGATAACGGCTGCGAGCTTGTCGTTGCCGCTGTATGTAAGAGCGATACGGTCTGTAACCTGAAGACCTTCTGTCTCCTTACGCTGATTCTGGATCTTGGAGATGATCTCTCTTACGAGACCCTCCTCGATGAGTTCTTCCGTAAGTACAGTATTAAGTGATACTGTTACACCCTTATCTGACTGTGTGGAAAGGCCTTCGGGCTGAACCATCTCTACGAGGAAATCTTCCTCAGTCATCTCGAACTCCTCACCGTCAACAGTAAGCTTGATAGCACCCTTCTTGAGAGCCTCCATAGTCTCCTTGCCGGGAAGGTTAGCGATAACTTCCTTAGCCGCATTGAGCTTGGGACCGAACTTTCTTCCGCAAGTACGAAGCTGAGGCTTGAAGCTGTAGTCTACAAGAGCAGAAGCATCATCAAGGATCTTGATATTCTTGATATTGAGCTCATCTCTTACGATACCCTGATACTCCTCGTCGAGCTTTGTATCAGCTACTACGAAGATGTCAGCGATGGGCTGTCTGTTCTTGATATTTGCAGCATTTCGTGCAGCACGTCCGAGCTCAACGATATTTCTTACGAGCTCCATCTCTGTCTCGAGTTCTGTATCGATAAGAGACTCATCAGCTACGGGATAAGAGCACATATGAACGGACTCGGGTGCATTCTTGTCTACGCTTCTTACCATATTCTGGTATACAGCCTCCGTTACGAAAGGAACGAAAGGTGCGCAGAGTCTCGTAAACTGCTCAAGTACTGTATAGAGAGTCATGAAAGCATCGATCTTATCCTTGTTCATGTCTCCTGCCCAGTATCTCTCACGGCCTCTTCTTACGTACCAGTTAGAGAGCTCATCCGTGAAATCCTGGATCATTCTTGCTGCAGTAGTGATGTCATAAGTCTGAAGCTTATTATCAACAGCCTTGATAAGCGAGTTGAGCCTGCTGAGAACCCATCTGTCCATAGCACAGAGGTTCTTAACATCGAGTGTGTACTGTGTGGGATCAAAATTATCGATATCCGCATACATTACATAGAAAGCATATGTATTCCAGTATGTACCGATGAACTTGCTCTGTCCTTCCTTAACTGCATCATGTGAGAATCTGTTAGGAAGCCAGGGAGCGCTCGTGCTGTAGAAATACCATCTTGCGGCATCAGCACCCTCAAGGTTAAGGATATCCCAGGGATCTACAACGTTACCCTTATGCTTACTCATCTTGATACCGCTCTCGTCCATAACGAGACCCATAACGATACAGTTCTCGAAAGGAGCTCTTCCGAAGAGTACCGTACTCTCTGCGATAAGTGAGTAGAACCATCCTCTCGTCTGGTCAAGAGCCTCGGAGATGAACTGGCAGGGATAGTGCTTCTCGAAGTATTCCTTATTCTCAAAAGGATAGTGATACTGAGCGAAAGGCATTGCTCCGGAGTCGAACCAGCAGTCGATAACTTCGGATACTCTTGTCATCTTGCCGCCGCACTCGGGGCACTTGATGTGTACGTTATCAACATAAGGCTTATGGAGCTCGATGTCGTCAGGACAATCGTCGCTCATGGACTTCAGCTCTTCGATTGAACCGATGCAGTGTCTGTGACCGCACTCGCACTCCCATACGGGAAGAGGTGTACCCCAATATCTCTCACGGGAGATACCCCAGTCGATTACGTTCTCAAGGAAATCACCCATACGGCCGTCCCTGATGGACTCAGGATACCAGTTGACCATCTTGTTGGACTTAAGGAGTTCTTCCCTCTTAGTGCTCATTGCGATGAACCATGTGCTTCTTGCAAAGTAGATGAGCGGTGTATCACATCTCCAGCAGAAAGGATACTCATGCTCGAACTTGGGGGCATCGTAGAGAAGTCCCCGAGCGTCAAGATCCTTAAGAACGAGAGGATCTGCATCCTTAACGAAAGTACCTGCATAAGGAGTCTCCTCTGTAAGGTTACCCCTTGTATCTACGAACTGGATCATGGGAAGATCGTTCTCTCTTCCTACCCTTGCGTCGTCTTCACCGAAAGCGGGAGCGATATGTACGATACCGGTACCGTCTTCCATTGTTACGTAGTTATCGCATACTGCGAAATGAGCTTTCTTCTTCTGGTTAGCAGCTTCCTTACCGGAGCACTCGAAGAGGGGCTCGTATGCCTTGCCCTTAAGGTCAGTACCCTTGTACTTCTCAAGGATCTCGTAAGCCTTTACGCCTTCGTCTTCCTTAGCGAGCTTGCCCAATACCTTATCAAGGAGAGCAACTGCCATGTAGTATGTGTAGCCGTCAGCAGCCTTTACCTTAGCGTACTCGGAATCGGGGTTAAGGCAGAGAGCAACGTTGGAAGGAAGTGTCCAGGGTGTTGTCGTCCATGCAAGGAAGTAAGCATCCTCACCTACAACCTTGAATCTTACGACAGCGGATCTCTCCTTTACCGTCTTATATCCCTGAGCAACCTCATGAGAAGAAAGAGCAGTACCGCATCTGGGGCAATAAGGAACGATCTTGTGGCCCTTGTAAAGGAGTCCCTTGTCCCACATTGTCTTAAGAGCCCACCACTCGGACTCGATATAGTTATTGTCATATGTAACGTAAGGATTTTCCATATCAGCCCAGAAGCCTACACGATCAGACATGTGCTCCCACTGATCCTTATATGTCCATACGGACTCCTTACACTTCTTGATGAAAGGCTCAACGCCGTAATTCTCGATCTGAGGCTTGCCGTTGATTCCCAATGACTTCTCGACTTCGAGCTCTACGGGAAGGCCGTGGGTATCCCAACCGGCCTTAAAGCTTACTGCTTCACCCTTCATGGAATGGTATCTTGGGACAAGATCCTTAATGACACGAGTCTTAATGTGTCCGATATGGGGCTTACCGTTAGCCGTGGGAGGTCCGTCAAAGAGTGTAAATGTCGGAGCTCCGTCCTTCTCGGACTTCAAAGACTTCTTGTAGATGTCGTTCTCTTTCCAGAATGCAAGAACTTCCTGCTCTCTGTCGATAAACTTCATGTCCTTCGATACTTTCTTGTACATAGTAATTCACCTTACGATATTTATTTGCCAATGCCCGAATGGGCACAGTATGCCTACAATACGGCTTATTATTATATAAATTATGTAAGGCTAAAGTCAAGAAGTACGGCTGTTTCTTACATCCTCGACTCTACTATGAACGCAGACTCGAGATCTGCAGTATGGATAGCTGCTACTCCCGGGAATACGGCAGCTGCCTTTGAGAAGTAGTCATTAAAGCTCTCGCTCTCACGTCCCATATGGAATCTGATCATGGCAAACTCCTCGGGGGAAAGTCTCATAAAGGACTGAACTATATAGCATGACTTCTCACCGTGACCTATAGGGAGCTTCTCGTCGATGCCCCACTCCTCTACTTCCTGCCACTGTCCGTCGATCTTCCTGTTACGTTTCTGAACGGCATAGAAATTAGCCTTACAGACATCGTGAAGCAGCGTCGTTATAACAACAGTATCATCCTTGAGCTCAAGAAGGCCTGAATCGACCTTTGCCTTGAGTCTTTCGTATACGTTAAGAGAGTGTCTTGCAAGACCGCCCTTACAGTGAAGATGGTACTTGGTAGAAGCGGGTGCCGTAAAGAAATCCGACTTTGTCTCCATCCACTCGACAAGTCTTTCGATGCCGGGCCTTCCGGTACCCTTCAGGAGCTCGATGATCCTGATCTTATCTGCTTCGATCTGTTCCGGTGTAAGTGTGTATGCGTCTTCCATTATTCTATTCCTCCAAAGATGTCCCAGGGACTTTCGTCCTTCAGGGGCAGCGTATATTCATGGTAGTCCGAACTTGTCGGATGCTTAAATCCGATCAGGTAGGACTGAAGACAGATATCGCCCTTGAACGTTCTGTCCTTATACTTAAAGTCTCCGAGGAGCGGATGTCCTTCGTGAGACATAAAAGCTCTTATCTGATGAGATCTGCCGGTCTCGAGATCTATATCGACGAGGCTGACCTTCTGTCCGTTATATTCGGAAACGGCCAGAACTTTATATTTCAGGGATGAAAGCTTCGCATCTCCCCTCCCCTGATCCTTCTCGAATACCGATGTGACATTATTCTTCTTATCCTTGACGAGATAGTAGCTCATACGGCCTTCCTGAGCGGAGAAAGTGCCGTTTACTATTGCCCTGTAGCGTTTATTGACCTCGTGAGCACGGATCTGTTCGCTGATCCTTGATGCGGCTTTACTGGTCCTGGCAAAGACCATCACGCCCTCAACATTTCTGTCGAGCCTGTGAAGGAGCCCGAGAAACACATTACCGGGCTTATCGTACTTGACCTTGATGTAATCCTTGAGGATCGTGAGCATATCGGGAGCATTACTGCCGTCAGACTGAGACAGCACTCCCGCAGGCTTTACGGCAACTATTACGTGATTATCTTCGTAGATGATATCCGGGGTCATGTTCTGCTCGTCCAACGTGAAGACTGACCGCACGGGAGCACGATGCCCATCCTGCGCACCGGAAGACCAAGCTCCTCGGAACTTACCTTACCGCCGAACTTACTTCCGATGACGATATCGAGGACATTACCGACACATGTGGGTCCGAGTTCCGTAGCATATGAGCTTATAAGGAAGAACAGAGGGGTATCGGACAACAGGAGCGAACATCTGCTCACGAACTCAAAGAGAGATTTGTCGATCTCCCAAAGCTCACCCGTAGGTCCCCTGCCGTACTTGGGCGGATCCATGATGATACCGTCATACTTACGTCCGCGCCTTATCTCGCGCTCGACGAACTTACGGCAGTCCTCCGCAATAAATCTTACATATCTGTCCTGAAGGCCCGAAGCTTCGATATTCTCCTTAGCTCTTGCGATCATTCCCTTTGATGAATCGACATGAACGGTCTCTGCGGCGCCGTGAAGCGCTGATGCACATGTAGCACCGCCAGTATAGCCGAAAAGGTTCAGGATCTTTATATCGTTTCTACCCTCCGCAACCGCATCCTCTATGAGCTTTCCGCAGAAATCCCAGTTAGCAGCCTGCTCAGGAAAAAGTCCGGTATGCTTGAAAGAAGTAGGTTCTATTATAAAATTGAGCCTCTTACCCAAAGAATCGTAACCGATCTTCCAGGAATTAGGCATAGGTTTACGTCTTTCCCATGATCCTCCGCCGGTAGAACTTCTCTGATAAACGGCATGGGGCCTGATATCCTTGAAATCATCGCATGCCCAGATTGCCTGAGGATCGGGTCTTTTGAGGATCACGTCACCCCAGCGCTCGCACTTATCACCCGAGCCTGCGTATAAAACTTCGAAATCTTGCCACTTATCAGCCAGGAACATATCAAGCCACCGTCATAGTCTCAGATTCGGCGATCACGGTATCACCGTAATAAAGGATGATCTGATAAGATCCGCCCTCGAAAGCATTCTGCGCCGTGAAATGGCAGTCCGCGGTGATATCGTTCTCAAGAGAGATATCTGCCGACTCGCTTACTCCGTTGTTATATATAAGCTCGTAATGAAGGTCCATAGTCATGGGTCTGCTGAAATAGAATACGACCTTGAGATAATCCGTTCCTGCCAGACGATTCGTTGCTACGGGATTATTCATAAGCGGATCATACCAGGCGCAGTCGACATAGACGAGGTCAATATAGCCGGCCGTTACATTTATGGGATTACCGTCATCGTCGAGGAAACAGATCTCCTGATAAGGTGTCATGAGAACATCGACAAATCCCGAAAGGTCCTCAAAGATCCACTTATGGTCATCAGTCCTCTTAACCGTAAGCTCGACGGAAACATCAGACTTAAGGTCAGAAAGCTGCTCCGTAACCTCATCCATGGTTCCCATAACGAAAGTATCGTCGAATACGGGACAGTCAAAGAACCTGATCTCTACTGTTCCCTTCGTGCGCTTGTCATTCATCTGAACTTCGCCGATCTCATATTCGGCAGAAGAGATATAGTCATTTACTAACTTCTCCTGGTCCTCCGTAAGCTCGGGATACTCTATCTCGGCAAGAGAATTGGCATCGAGAGTCTCACGGGGAGATTTAACGAACGATTCCATTACGGAAGCCGTATATTTTGAAGCTTTATCGGCTGCTATCCCCTTAAGGAAATCCGAACAGCCGGATATATTCAACATCATAAATGCGACAAGGAGCGCCGCAGTACCCTTCTTCCATCTGGAACCGATCTTCATAGTCACCTCGGGAAATATTCTTTCAGACTGCTATTATATATATTTTCGCAGAAAAATACCACCGCCGCTGAATGCGACGGTGGTACATGATAGCCTTAAACCGTTTACGACCTATCAGTCATAGTTATTTACAACGGTTACAGTCGCGGAAATGATAAGAGCTCCGTCACCGTCATAGATGTTATAAGTATAGTTACCTGCAGGGAAACAGGATGTACCGCTCTGGTAGATGCTCGTCTCGGAATATCTGCAGTAGCAGTAGATGTAGCTCCAGTCGGAACCGGACTGAGAATAGATAACGTTGCCTTCATAGACTACGTCAAATGAATAGTCGAAATCATCAGAGTTATCAAAGTACAGATCGTAATCAAGTGTTGAAACGTCTGTATAAACATCATCACTTGCACCGTAGAAATAACCATGGTCGATATGAGCCGTAAGATATGACTCGAAGCCGTAGTTAACGTCGAAGAGCTCCTCGAAGAGATCCTCTGCGATATCCTCAGGGTTATCGATCTGCCACTCGTCCTTCTTATTGAGCTTGAACTCAAGAGTTACTTCGATCGTAACAGTATCCTTTGTATCGTCAAGGATATCCTCGAACTCGTCAACATCCTCGGGATCCTCGTCAAGAGCAGCGTCATAATCAGGAAGAGTCACGGTATATGTGATCTTACCCTTCTTATCTTTTGTGGAACAATCGGGCTTGCCTGCCTCAAAAGATGCTCTGTCGAGAAGCGCCTGAACGGGATCGTTATCATAAGTGTAGATCTCGAGGGCAGCCGTAGCATCATCCTCATCGGAACAAAGATCTACCATATCCCCCAGGTCACGCTCAAGAGCAGCCTGCATAAATTCGTCTCCGACCTCGGTACAGAGCTTGCCTGCCTTGTCAAAAAGAGAACAAGAAGCAACGCTCATAGCCATAGAAGCCACGAGAACAGTTGAAACAACACATTTAACATTCCTTTTCATACCATTCCTCCAAGTATCAAGTTTTCACAACAATACTATTATACACAAACTGTCAATAAAGCTAAATAATTACATTCAAAGACGTCATCTTGAATGAAATTTGTATTATTTTATTTTCTATAAAGAAAAACGGATCGTTTTGTTATATAATACATCCTGAATCAATTTGACCTGCAAGGAGTAAGGAAATGTCACAGACACCTCATATTCTTATTTGCGACGACGACCCCATCGTACATGAATCACTCTCGCTGTATTTAGACAGCGAGCATTATTCGCATTCAGATGCTTATGACGGAGCCGAATCACTCAGAAAGGTTGAAGAAGACAAGCCCGATCTTATCCTGCTCGACGTAATGATGCCGGAGATGAGCGGACTCGATGTCTGTCGTGAAGTCAGAAAGACTCTTTCCACTCCAATTATCATATTGACTGCCAAAGGCGAAGAGATAGACCGAGTATTGGGTCTTGAGCTCGGAGCCGATGACTATATCGTAAAGCCCTTCTCCCCCAGAGAAGTTATCGCCAGGATCAAGGCAGTACTCAGAAGAACGGCTGATACCAACGATTCAGCATCCGTACTCAGATTCGACGGACTCGAGATTAATATGGACAACTACACCGTGAAGGTCAACGGAGAGAATATCCCCTGCACTCCCAAGGAAGTTGAGATCCTTCATCTCCTCGCGTCTCATGCCGGTCAGGTCATGGGCAGAGATCAGATCCTGCAGCTCATCTGGGGTTATGACTACAACGGAGATTCCAGAACGGTAGATACACACATCAAGCGCATCAGACAGAAGATCTCATGCGACAATGCTTCATGGAGCATACAAACGGTATACAGCGTCGGTTATAAGTTCGAGGTCGGCTGATGATCAAGCGCAACACCCTGATGCGCAGAACGGTTGCGCTGGTCCTTACATCACTTCTTGCATCGACCATCTTCACCGTAGCATCATTCTCCATAGCCGGAAGAAGTTCCGAATTTACCAATCACGCTCATTCTTCATTTGATCAGGCTAATGAGATACTGGATCTTCTCAACCGCTCCGAAGAGAACAACTATCTTTTCTCCAGATATATCTGCGGCAACACAAGTGTCACCGGCGGTACTTATATCTATGTAATGAACGAGAACGGTTCCATCGCACTTCCCGATTCGGGTCTTTATTCCCCCGAAGTTCAGGAGCATATCGAATATGCACGCGAGAACTTTATTACAAACAGCGACGAAGAGATCTCACAGAACTACAAGGAATTCACTGATGATAACGGTAACATCGATTCGGTCCTTATCGTAAACAGGATCGAAGAGGGTTATTATGCCGGAAAGTACGAAGTCGTCATCGCTGACCTTAAAGGCAGAAACGAGATCATCAACCACTACATAAACGTCCTTATCCTGTCTAACCTTGCGGTAGCCCTCACCATGCTCCTTCCTGTTGTCCTCGTTGTTAACAGGATAACTGAGCCTATCATCAACGTTAATAAGGTCGCAAAGGAATACGGTCACGGCAACTATGAGATACGAGCCGATGAGAGTTATACGGGTGAAGGCGGAGAGCTTGCTGTATCATTCAACCTGATGGCGGATAAGCTGTCGAAATCGATCAGCGAACTTACGCGAGAACGTAACAGGCTCGAAGATATCTTTAACGTAACATCCGAGGGTATCGTCGTATTTAACGAGAACGGTGACCCCGGCGTCATGAACGACACGATGAATACCATCTTCTCCAAGGTCCCCAAGAAGAATCTCTTTACCGAGAGACTTCACGTTATACCTTTCGATGAAGTATGGGAAGATGTCGAGAAATGTCTTTCCCAAGGAGAGCAGGTCGAAAGGACTCTCGAAGGTCCCGACTACGTAATCAAGGAAACACTTATCCCCAAGATGGACGGCAACGATCCCACTAAATGTGTCGGTGCTACCGGATTCTTTCGAGATATCACGGAGGATTCAAAGCTCGAGCGTACCAGAAGAGACTACGTTGCCAACATCTCTCACGAGCTCAGGACTCCCCTTCAGACATTACGAGGTCTTATCGAACCTCTTGCCGACGGCATGGTCAAGAAGGAAGAGGATAAGCTCAGATATTATAATATCATACTTAATGAGACACTTCGTCTCTCGAGACTTATCGACGACATGCTTGAACTTTCGAAGCTTCAGTCAAGGACTCTTGCTTTCAAGATGTTCCCCTTCGACTTGAACTCCCTTCTTAATGACCTCGAGACTAAGTTCATTCCTGTTATGAACGATGCCAAGATAAAGTTCAGGGTAATGTTCAACACAGGTGACCTCCCTACTGTTATGGGTAACCCCGACCGTGTTGAGCAGATCCTCGTCATTCTCCTCGATAATGCTAAGAAGTATACGGCGGAAGGCGGTTCCATCACCATCTCCGCCGAGTATAACGATATCGTTGATAAGGTATTCATCTCTGTTATCGATACAGGACAAGGTATCCACGAATACGATATAAACCATATCTTCGACAGATTCTTCAAGGCAGACCGTGCAAGAGGCAAGAAAGGCACAGGCCTTGGTCTTGCTATCGCCAAGGAGCTCCTTACTTATATGGGTGAGGATATCACGGTGCAGAGCGAGTACGGTCACGGTACAACGTTCACATTCACACTGAAGCGTGCAGAAGCTTCCAATAACTGGTATTGATGTCTGACGGTATTAGAGTAAATAAATATGTGGCTTCGTCCGGCATATGCTCGAGGCGTGAAGCTGACAGACTCGTAGAAGAAGGAGCCGTTACGGTCAACGGTATCGTTGCCGTACCCGGGACTCAGGTATTTGAAGGAGACGATGTAGCCGTTAACGGCAGATCTATCCTCCCTAAGGAAGATAAGATCTACATTGCTCTCAATAAGCCACTGGGTATCACCTGCACGACAGATACGAGAGATGAGACTAACATCATTGATTTTATCGGCATGAAGGAAAGGATCTTCCCTATCGGGCGCCTCGATAAGAACTCATCAGGACTGATCCTCCTTACCAATGACGGAGATATCGTAAATAAGCTCCTTAGAGCCGAGAACGGTCACGAAAAGGAATATGTCGTAAGAGTAGACCACAAGATAGCAGATGACTTTAAGCGTAAGATGGAGAACGGTATACCCGTCGACGGTCAGATCACTCTCCCCTGTTCCGTAACGATCACGGGGCCTCATACATTCAAGATAATCCTCAAGCAAGGTCTTAACAGGCAGATAAGAAAGATGTGCGACTTTCTCGGATACAGGGTCGTAAAGCTCAAGAGAGTGCGTTTCATGAATATCGAGCTCGGAGACCTCAAGGTCGGCGCTCACAGAAAGCTTACAAAAGAAGAGATCAGGATCCTGAAGGAGTCCTGATCTTCTTTTTTACTTACTTATTATATATTCAGTGCTCAGCCGTTCCTGCCAATGAACTTGACCTTGAACGTCTCCTTATAGGCAACATTCTTCTTAAGAGGAAGGCTAGTAGAATTGGTGCTCGTACGCTCGATTTCCTTTGTACAGAAATCAAGGAAGAGTTCACAGAAATCATTCTGCATCAGTAGTTCCTCGTGAAGGCTTTCGTTCATCTGCTCAGGAGTGAACGGAAGTACCGTGAACTCAAACTTAGGAGCTTCGTTATTAGAATCCAGCTCCCCTGCTCTCTTGAACCTGATAAGATCGCCGTCAGCAGAAGAAAGCTGCATAGCCTCAGTATCGCAGTGGGAACTGTTCTCAGAAGGTCTTGCATAAGGGTGATAGATCTTGTCGACACCTGCGGCATAGACACCGAGTCTTGTAGCATTCTTACGATCGTAGTAAGACTCACCGGGACCTCTTCCGTACCATGTGCAGAGGATCCTATCCTTATTTACGGGAACTCTGAAGCCGTATCTAACCATGTCATACTTAGGCGTAAAGCTCAAAGTGATATTGAGCTCATCGGAAGCCGGAACTTCGTAAGCGACGAGGATCTCACCCTTCATGGCGAAAGACTTATATCTTGAGATAAATGTGAATACACCATCCTTAAGACCGTAGCTGCATCCTGCGAACTCTATCGACTGCTGGATCTGCTCGTAGTCGCTCTCCTTGGAGAAGATAGTCTTCGCAAGGACAAAGCTCCTGTCAGTACGGTCGATATTTGAAGGGCATCTGTAGAAGCTCGGCATAAAGCTGCCTTTGAGGAACTCGGTATCTCCTACCTTGATACCGCAGACGGCACCCGTATCCCTGTCAAAGGTGATCTTCATGTCGTCATTTCCGACCTTAAGAGCTTTAGGAAGAGCCTCGATAGAGAATTCATTTATAAGGTCTGTAACGTCCGTCTCTTCTGTTACGAACTCATCAGGGATATTTACTGCGTCTGCGATCATGATCTCCTCGGGAACAGCCATCTCATCCATAACGGTAAGAACGCCGTCGTTGTCGGGAGCCTCGATCTGAGGAACGATCTTCTTATCCTGATACTTCGATACGGAAGCACCGATAAGAGCCTGTGCACTGTCAGAAGCACTCTTTCCCGATTCTACGGAAGATACGGCAGGATTACCTGACTGAGCCGAAAGAACGTCCTGATAGAACGCTACCTCATAGCCTTCAGATGCGTAGTATGTATCCTTAGCGAGCTTCAGGCTGATATCGAATACGATCTCATGCGACAGCGCCGACATATACATCTCGATAAGCTCAGGTCTCCCCTCTGCCCATCCGTCCTCAAGATACTTCTGGATATTGAGAGGAAATCTCAAGGTCCTCATGCCGTAGGGTTCGATCTCGTTGATGTTACCCTTACCGCTCATGATCGTATTACCGCCGAGAAGGACCTTCCACTCGAGTACAGTTTCGGGAGAATATGCGAAAGGATGCATATTTCTCATTGTAAGAGTCGTAGCATCATCAGGAGAAGCAAAGATGCTGATACCCTGACACTGCTTCTTGATATCCATATAGATGGGATGAGGATTACGATCAGCATCAACGATACCCTGACCGATACTGCTGTTCTCCTTCATCTTACCGCCTACAAGATCCGCATGGTGGATCCACTTATACATAGCGCTGTCATCTGGGAATCTCGTACGACCGGGTACTGTCTCAAAGAGATTCTTACCGATCTTGTTCTTCTCGAAGATATACTTACGATCGAGGCAAAGATCCTCCCAGGGTCCGAATACAACACCGGCTTCGTTAGGAAAAGCCGAAAGGTCAGATACCTTCTTCTGGGCATCCGCGGCGCAGTACCAGGGTCTCGTATCATCGATGACCTGAAGTTTGCTCTTTACCTTGCCGCACTCTACGGCATCGAATCCGTAATCATTAAAGCTCCACATGATGACCGAAGGATGGTTCATGCAGCACTCAACATAATCTGCCATATAACGCTTATCGGCGCAGGCGATAACATAGATACCATACTCATCGCAGAGATTGAGCATATCTTCGCCCAAAGGGAATCCCTGACTGATGATACCGTTGATACCGCATCTCTTCATGAGGATGATATCCTGACGGAACCTGTCCATGGGAACCGAGATACCGCCCTGAGGATCAAACTCGTAATACTTTACGAGCTTCAACGGAAGCGTCTTATCATTGATATTGAACTTATCGAGAATAACTTCGGTAGATCTGAAACCGAATCTTCTCTTCTTAACGCAGATGATCCTGTTCTCGGAATCGAGAAGCTCGAGGATGATATCGTACTGAACGGGCGTAGCATCAGTCCACTGAGCGACATCCAAAGCAACGAACTCGGATGTATCGCGTGTCTCGCTGTTGGCGTCGATCGTACCGCTAACACCTGTCTGCATATTTATCTTTGCGTACGGAAGCTTATAAGGATCATATTCGCTCCTCGCCTCCATTACGGATACTCTAACGGCATAAGGCATCATGTAGTCCGTATGGTTACGGATCCTGAAGTCTGCCCTCACCTGATAATTACCTCTGGTGATCTTTCCGTTATTATTCTCGTTATGTACGACTAAGTCCTTGGAATTAGGATCGGAGAGCGCTAGCTGATCGACATAAGCCTCGGGAACGTTAGATATCTTCAGATGAAGATTACTGATCTCGAGGAGCGGCTCAGCAACGATATAGATCGGTCTGAAGATACCGCTGAAGCCATAGTTCATGAGTTCCTTGATGATCTTGCCGTTCTTATCCCTGTCCCATCTGCTGACGATGATCGTAAGGAGATTGACACCGGGACGTGCGCTGCCTGATAAGAGGATCCTCTTATGCGTAAGAACAGAACGTGACTCGCTCTGAAGCTCGCCGTTAAGGTATACGTTAAAGCTGCCGCAGATTCCGGATACTTCAAGATAGAGAGCTCTGTCGATATCCTCGGGAGAGAATACAACGGATGCTCTGTAGATACCGAGTTCATCGGAATCGGCACTGGTGGAATGAACGAGATACTTATCGCTTATGGATTCTTCGCCTCTCTTGGCGATCTTCTCCAATTCTTCCGGATAATTATAAAGAAGGTTCTGAGGAAGTCCGTAGCCTTCAGTCTGCCATGTGGAAGGTACGTTGATAAGATCCCAGTCAGAATCATCGTAAGAAGCAGACTCAAATCCAAAAGGAACCTCTCCCTCACCGTTTGCAAGGAAGAATTTCCAGGTCTGGATCTCACGAAGATAGGGCGATTCTACTTCGCCGAACTCCGGAAGCTTCCTGTCCTTATATATGTAATCAAATGACTCATACGGCAAAAAGCCGTCGTTTGCGTACTCAAAATCCATATTAGTCCATTCCGTGCATATTATAATATATTTTATTTTAACAGATATAATACCGCAGAATAATGTCATAGTGATTACAACTTCTGGGTAAAAATGGTTTATAACGCAACGAAGCGGATCCGATAATAAAGATCCGCTCCGTCACAACCCGCTTGATATATCTGTGATCAGAATATATGAAATGCCAGGAAAAGAGGTACTAGTGTGACCGCTACGGTCGACATGAGCTTGATGGCGATATCAAGTGCTACACCTACGACATCCTTTCGAGTATCACCTATCGTATCGCCTGCGACTGCAGCCTTATGCGCCGAAGATCCCTTGCCGTGACCTTCGAGCATACCGGACTCTATGTACTTCTTCGCATTATCGAAAGCGCCGCCCGAGTTGCCCATGAAAATTGCTCTCGGGATAGCAACGATCGTTGCTCCGATAAGAAGACCTCCGACGAACTCGACACCGAAGAGGAACCCGCCTATGACAGGAACTATAAGTGCAACGAGCGAAGGCGCGATCATCTTCTTGAGCGCAAGATTAGCAGCCATACTGATTACTTTCTCATAATCAGGCTTTACCGTACCTTCGAGAACGCCGGGGATAGACAGCTGCCTGTCGCCTTCATCTGCCATCTTATAGGCTGCGTCGATAGTATTATCAGAGAGCATCGCTATAAAGAACTCGATAATCGCCGCACCAAAGATAGCACCTGCGATGACGATATAGCCTGCGATATTAAGATCAGGAAGTCCCTCCGAATAACTGCCTACGTATGAGAATATGAGAGAAACTGTCGCAAAAGCCGCAGAACCAATGGCAAACCCCTTACCGATAGCAGCTGTCGTGTTACCTACCGCGTCGAGCTTATCGGTAATGACTCTGATATCTTCACCGAGGTGACAGCTCTCTGCAATACCTCCTGCATTGTCTGCTATAGGGCCAAATGCATCGATAGACACCGTAGTACCTACAAAGCTGAGCATTCCGAGTGCGGCTACGGCGATACCGTATATTCCGCAAAGGATACCCGAAAGAACGAGCGCAAGACATATCGTACCGATAGGAAGAAGGCATGACCTCGAACCGATGGCATCACCTTTCGTAACTACGAAAGCCTCACCCTCAGTAGCCATCTGGGCAAGTCTCTTAACGGGATTAAAATCAGTACCCGTATAATATTCGGTGATCTTACCGATAGCAACACCGCTTATGATACCGAGCAATGATGCGATCCATGGGGATGCCCATCCGCACTTAAATACTTCATAGACCTGAAGCTCCGAGAAGAGCATCTTGGAAGCTGCAAAGCTTACTACGATAACAAAGCCGGCCGAGATATAAGTCGTAAGGTCGAGCTCCCTCGAGGGCTTGTCAGTCGCCTTATGGAAGAGCGCGAAAGCGATACTCAGGAGACTTCCGAATAGTCCTGCTCCAGCGATTATTATCGGGAATATTGCAGTAGCATTAAACATCTCCTCAGATCCGTTATACTCGGCAGCAATAGTACCTGCGATAAGAAGACATGCAGATATAGTTGCGACAAAGCTTTCTAGAAGGTCCGAACAGTTACCTGCTATATCGTTAACGTTATCACCTATAAAGTCAGCGATCGTATTAGGCATCCTGCTGTCGTCCTCGGGCATATCGTGTCTTATCTTGGCTACGATATCCGCCGAGATATCAGCTGCCTTCGTATAGTTACCGCCGGCAACACGGTTAAAGAGTGCAACGAGCGAGCATCCCAGAGAATATGTCGTAAATCTCATGACTGAAGGATTACAAACAGTATTAGCCAAAAATCCCGTACCGGTCGCATCGTTCTTAACACCGCCTGTGATGATGCATATGAGAACAAGACCGAAGAGTCCGAAAGCAGGAACCGATAATCCGCTGATACTACCTCCCCTAAGGGCCGTCTGTGTCGTACGACCGATATCCTTCGTCTTTGCTGCCGTATTGGCTGTCCTGACATTGGCATATGTCGCACTTCTCATTCCAATGATACAGGCAAGGCTGCTCATCGTTGCACCGAGAATAAACGTCAATCCGCAAGTCTTCTCGATAAAGAGCGATATAAGGACTGCCACGATCAATATCGCAGGCACGATCCTCTTATACTCTTCTCTCATGAAAGTCCTGGCACCGCGTCTGATGATCTCAGCAATCTCCTTCATCTCGTCGTTACCTTCCTCCATCTTTTTAAGACGGAAGAAATTGTAACCGACGAACGCCAGTGCACATACCGAAACAATGATAACAGCCAGATACACCATAAGATATCCTCCTTGGATAATATTCTAAGGATCAATTGGTTACTGTGTGGTCTGTTTCCCTTATTCGTTCTCTTCTATTGTTTCTCTCTTATATATACATTTCGATTTTAACACAATAAAGAATGAATCTGACAAATAACATTCGAATTTGACAAGAAATGATGATCATAAACAATTATAATTTAGTCATATTCTACAAACAGGAGGCCCCTATGAAGAGTAAAAAGGCTGTAGCTGCAATGCTGCTGATGTCTTTCGCATCAACCGTTGCATGCTCGGAAACAGTCCCGACAGATACTTCATCTACATTACCGTCAGAAGTGATCGATGCTATCGAAGCCAATACGGGTGAATATTCATCAATGACACCCGAAGAGATATGCGCGACACTGACGCTCGATCAAAAGGCTGCTCAGATGATGCAGCCTACCATATATCACGTTGATCCGTCTGAGATGTCGACTACGGACTACGGCTCCATTCTTTCAAGAATTGATGACTGGCCTATGCCAACTGCAGAAGAATGGTTCGCGACCGTCAATGAATATCAGTCATATGCTATCGCATCTGAGGCCGGTATCCCCTTTATATACGGTAACGACAGTGTCCACGGAGTCAACTTCGCTTCAGGATGTACGATCTTTCCTCACAACATAAATATCGGTGCTGCTAACGACGCCGAGCTCACCGAAGAATACGGTCAACTCGTCGGATCTGATATCGCACATACGGGAATGCTCCTCAACTTCGCTCCATGCGTTGCCGCAGCTCAGGATCCCAGATGGGGACGTACATATGAATCCTATTCATCGGATAACGAGATCATAACGACGCTTTCGACTGCATATACACGAGGGTTGCTCTCTCAAGGCGTACTCGTATGTCCCAAACACTTCTTCGGTGACGGCTATACGGTATTCGGCACAGGTGAGAATCCCGATATGATGTATATCGACAGAGGCGATGCGCAGATGACGGATGAGCAGATCGCCGAGCAGCTGGCTGTATATCAGGCTCTGATCGATGAGGGCGTTCAGTTCATAATGCTGTCCCACTCTTCTCTTGACGTGACCAAGATGCACGAGAATGCAGAATATATCTCTATCCTTAAAAACGATATGGGATTTGAAGGAATAGTCCTATCAGACTGGGATTCGATAATGAACTGCTCGGGCGAAACATATAAGGACAATATAATCCTCGGTGTTAATGCCGGCATCGATATGTTTATGACTGATTACGAGCACGAAGCCGCAATGCAGTACATTATCGACGGCGTTAATGAAGGCCTTATAAGCGAGGACAGGATCAACGATGCGGTTACAAGGATCATCCGCGTAAAGCAGAACGCGGGACTCTTTGAAGATCCTTTCCTCGAGAATATCGATCCTGCTTATGAATACGACAGCGACAGATCTCATGAGGTAGCCCGTCAGCTCGCGGCTGAGTCTTTCGTACCTTTAAAGGCCGGCGATCATATGACTATAGAACCCGGCATGAGAGTATTCGTTACGGGTCCCGCTGCAGATGATGTCGGAGTTCTTTGCGGCGGCTGGACCAACTGGTGGCAGGGCGGCACAGATTCCGATGTAGGAGATCATTTTGTTGAAGGTAATTCTATCCTCGACGCGCTTTATATTGCCGCAAACGATGTCGGCTTTGAAGTGGTTACGGATCAAAACCAGATAGATACATGTGATATGGTGCTCCTCTGCATAGGTGAGATCCCTTATGCAGAATGGTACGGAGATACTGAAGATCTTTTGATCACGGGAGCTCTGGGACTCAGCTCCAACTCAAGTGCCATCACTACTGCCGCTGAATCTGGTCTTCCTACTCTTACTCTGATCGTTGCCGGCAGAAACGTCATAGTCGATAACTATATCGACCAGTGGGATTCATGCATCATGCTCTATCTTCCCGGATCCGAAGGCGGAAATGCCGCCGTAGACGTGATCACAGGAGCGGCTGAGCCTTCCGGAACGCTTCCCATGCCCTACTATTCGTCAGTTGATCAGATCGGCACCGGCGAATGCTGGCATGATGTCGGCTGGAGTGCGCTTCAGGGATAAGCAATATTATCACTCAAAGAAAAAGAGGTTTCCGTTCTTCACGAAGGGAAACCTCTTTATTATGTACAAAAACAATTTCGATCAAAATACTGCGATAAGTCCGATGATCTCGATTATGATCAGTGCCGAAAGTGCTACGATCGAGATCGTAAGATCAACGGGATTCTTAAAGAAATCGGGAAGTCCGTAAGCATCCTTGGGAAGCTTTCCAAGATCTATCGCCTTGGGCTCATTGATATTACCGATACCTGTAGTCCTGTCAGCTGAAGGATCGTAGACATTGGGAACTCCCGAATAACCCGTATCATAATATCCTGCTACAGTAGGCTTTACCTTACCGGAGATAAGGTCCTCGTCTTCAAGAGGTTCTAAGAATCTGGCAGAATCATCAGTAAACTCGACAGAACCATAACGGCTACTCCTGGCACCCGCCCTTCTGTTCTGATCGGTTATTATAACGACACCGGCTCTCTCAGCTGCATCGGTCTTGTTCATGACCTTACGATCGATGTCAGTCTGCTGCCTGTCATATGAATTGTCAAAATCATACTTAGGTATCATGAGTGCATTTTACCACAGATCTTTTGCAAGTCAAAATATCTTGTAAAAACCCTGAAAATACGCTGTTTCAAGACATAAAAAGAGCCGCTCCGAAGAGCGGCTCTCGTGAATTCATCAGATAACTGATTATCAGATCTTGTTGTCAGAACCGAGAACGTGAACGATCTTGTGAGCAACCATATCCTTAACAGCCTGACGAGCGGGCTTAAGGTACTGACGGGGATCGAAGTGATCGGGATGCTCGTTGAAGTACTTTCTGATGTTACCTGTCATAGCAAGACGGATATCGGAGTCGATATTGATCTTACATACAGCAAGCTCAGCTGCCTTACGGAGCTGCTCCTCAGGGATACCAACTGCATCAGGCATCTTACCGCCGTTCTCGTTAACCATCTTAACGAACTCCTGAGGTACGGAAGAAGAACCGTGAAGTACGATGGGGAAACCGGGAAGTCTCTTGATGCACTCCTCAAGAACGTCGAAACGAAGCGGAGGGGGTACAAGGATACCGTCAGCATTTCTTGTGCACTGCTCGGGTGTGAACTTGTAAGCACCGTGGGATGTACCGATAGCGATAGCAAGAGAGTCACAACCTGTTCTGTCAACGAACTCCTCAACTTCCTCGGGCTTTGTATATGCTTCCTTACCAGACTCGACAACAACCTCGTCCTCGATACCTGCAAGTGTACCAAGCTCAGCCTCAACAACAACGCCGTGAGCGTGAGCATACTCAACAACCTGCTTTGTAAGAGCGATGTTATCCTCGAAAGACTTAGAGGAAGCATCGATCATAACGGATGTGAAACCACCGTCGATGCAGGACTTGCAGAGCTCGAAAGAATCACCGTGGTCAAGGTGAAGAGCGATCGGGATCTGAGGATTCTCGATAACAGCAGCCTCAACGAGCTTTACAAGGTATGTGTGGTTAGCGTAAGCTCTAGCTCCCTTAGAAACCTGAAGGATAACAGGGCTGTTAAGCTCTCCTGCTGCCTCTGTGATTCCCTGAACGATCTCCATGTTGTTTACGTTGAAAGCACCGATAGCGTAACCGCCGTCATATGCCTTCTTGAACATTTCCTTAGTTGTTACCAATGGCATAGGTAAAATCTCCTTTGACAATGAATTAAGGGCCAAATGCCCGTGCATATCAATCATACCTTTTTAGCAAGATATAAGTCAACAGCAAGAGAGGGCATTTAACTGCCCTCTCCCCTTAATCTTAGTGCTTTAGCGCTCCGATGAACTTCACTGATTTTCATTTGCATATGCTAACTCATAAAAAGTGAATTATCAAAGCGGTGCCGAGACCTATCACAGTCTCGACTATCGGTATAAGCCACAGCTTATCCTTAAAGAACGGAACGAACGTCAGGACAACTCCTGTGATCGCCATCAGGATAAAGAGCCCCGGAACCAGTATACTTGCCGCAGCACTTCCTCCCGCAAGCATCACGAGGACTGCCGCACCGACAAAGATACACGCCAGAAAGAATATCAGTGACTTTATAAGATGTGAACCTATCTCGAGCATATCAGCATGCCTCCTCTATCAATCCGAAAGTATTATCCAGAACCTTCTGATCTTCCCAGAAGTCGTTATGTCCTATACCCGATACCGTTACGAAGTTCGAAGCCGTAGGACCTGCATTAGTAAAAAGCTCCCTGCTGCTCCTGTACGGGATTATCTCATCCTCATCCGAAGCCAGTATAAGTACCGGACATTCGACATTCTTGATGTACTTCTCCGAATCCATCTTAAACCTGACCATGAGCTTAAAAGGTCCGTAGAATACATTGATGACATTGTTATACATATCGTATCCGTTTGCATACGGTGCCCAGAGGACAAGACCCGCTACATTTCTTTCGGAAGCAAGGTAAGTCGCCGGTCCCGTTCCTATCGAATATCCGAAAGAGATAACTTCTGATGTCGTCGACCAGGATGCCACCTCATCATAGACTGCAAGTGCCATCTCTCTTAAGGAATCTCCCGTAGGCGTTCCGTCATTGATACCGTAACCCGGGTAGTCTACACATACGAAATCCGTCGTCGCAGCAAAGCCGCTATAGAGCTCATCCTTATTCTTAAAGACCCTGAGAGTTGTTGCCGATGAGTTCATTCCATTACCTACGAAACATATGACTACCGGGCGCTTTTCGTCTTTCGCGATATCTTTCGCGCTTATACGCCATCCGTTATACCCGCCTGCATTAACTGCGCTGACCCTTGATCCGCTCTCCTCGGAAAGAGACATAAGAGCATCGTAAGCTTCTTCGTCATGATTCATCGGAAAGATAAACAACGGAGCAATTGAAACGATAACCGTCGCAAACACGGTAATAAGGCTCACAATTGCTATCAGAGTAGTTACGAGAGCCTTGATCTTTACAGGCTTATCCCTGAGGATCATGCTTGCTATAAAGAATACCAGTGCACAGATAGCGGAACTTATGATAACAGCAAGTATCACAGGTCTTACCAAAGGCTCAAACATCAGTAATACAAAGCCCGATACGGTCGCAACAAACATGGCACAGGCAACCGAAAATATTATCTTCTTATCTAATCTCATAACGTTCCTCCCCTTATATGTGGATTATAGCACAACGGGTTTTAACTGTTTCACACCCGAACCTCGTGATACAATACCTGAGTAATACCACGCGGAGGTCAGTATGAAAGCACTTATAGCCATGAGCGGCGGCGTAGACAGCAGCATTACTGCTCTACTAATGAAGGAACAGGGTTACGACTGTATAGGCGTCACCATGCGTCTTCACAGCGAAAACATCTCATCGGATAAGTGCGGCGGTCAAAAAGATATCGAGGACGCGGCATCAGTATGCTCCACACTCGGAATGCCTCACGAGACTAAGGACTTCTCCGCATCCTTTAAAGAATGCGTAATGGATAAGTTCGTTGCTACATACAGAAACGGCGGAACGCCTAATCCCTGCATAGACTGCAATAAGAATCTAAAGTTCAGAGGTCTCCTTGAATATGCCAATGAGTGCGGAGCAGATGTATTCGCTACGGGTCATTATGCCCGGATCAGCTATAACGATGAGACATGCAGATGGAACCTTTTAAAGGCTACTGACGATAATAAGGATCAGAGCTATGTTCTCTATAACCTTACTCAGGAACAGCTCTCAAAGGTCCGCTTCCCTCTTGGTACCATGACAAAACCTGAGGTTCGCGAGCTGGCTGAGAAGAACGGTCTTGTTAATGCACGAAAGAGGGATTCGCAGGATATCTGCTTTGTTCCCGATAAGGACTATGCAAGGTTCGTAGACAGCTATAACGACGTCGGATCGGTCCCCGGAAATTTCGTTACTACAGACGGCGAGATCCTCGGAACACACAAAGGCATAACACACTATACGATCGGGCAGAGGAAAGGCCTTGGAATCGCATCCGGCTCTCCCCTCTTCGTTACGAAGATCGATCCTGAAAGAAATGAGGTAGTCTTATCCCATGGGAACGGTCTCTTCAAGAAGAAAATAAAGATCAATAACATTAATCTCATATCATGTTCTCAGATCGCAGAGCCGATAAGAGCTTCGGTTAAGATCAGATACAAGCATACCGAGCAGCCCGCTACTGTCGTACAGACAGCGCCCGATATCATCGAGATAGGATTCGACGAACCTCAAAGAGCCCCTACTGTCGGCCAGGCAGCCGTCATCTATGACGGAGATACCGTGATCGGCGGCGGAACGATCTTCTTCACTGAAGAATGAGCATACAAAAAGACTCTGAAGCAAAAGCCTCAGAGTCTTTATCATTTTAGATCAGTTATCGAAGATCACTCCTCAGTCTTTTCCTCGACTGCCTCTTCAACCTTCTCAGCAACTTCCTCAGCTGCATCCTTAACTGCTTCAGCGGCCTTCTCAGCCTTTTCTGCTGCAGCCTTCTTGATCTCTTCCTTCTCTTCTTTGATCTCGGCACCTGCCTCCTCAACGATGGAAGCGATATCATCGTCCTTGATCTCGGACTTGATGCTCTCGTCAGCTGTAGCCTTCATGCTGTCGGGTTTGATAGCATTCTCGTCGTTTCTTGCGCCGTATGCGTCAGCGATAGCAAAAGCCTCTTCCTTGAGCTTGAAGAAATCATCTCTGGAAGCGAGATCCTTAGTAGATGTCTGGAAGCAAGCCTCATCGAAAACATTATCAAGTACGAGATAATATGTCTTCTCAGTACCGCCGAGGTTGGAGTTATCAAGAAGCTCCTCTGCCTTGTCGGGCTCGCCGTCTCTTGCGTCAAAGCTCTCGAAAGGGATAAGGATCTTGCTGAAACGATATCTCAGGATAAGCTGCTTCGTATTGTAGTCGATAGCAACTCTGTAATTAGCGATAAGGAATGTCTGGATAAATACAAGGATCGAGATGATCGCAACAACAGCGGAGATACCGCCGAGAGCATAAAGAGGGCTCTTCTTAAGGAATGAGAAAAGAGCTAGTCCTATAAATACTATTGCAAGGATGACCGTTACGATCCTTCTTGTACTGATCTGCTTAGCATTTGCGGGGAAGCAATGAACACCCTCCTTAGGGAGCTTGGCGATCTTTGCCTCATCAGCATAACTTACTTCTGACATATTACTACCTCCTAAACTTACGCCAACATATTTAAACGTTCTTTAATATTATCATACATTTCTTGATATTTTGTCTGTTTTTCTTTCTCGGCGTTGATGACTTTTTCGGGAGCCTTGCTTACGAAAGCCTCATTAGCGAGCTTTCCGGCAACTCTCTTGAGCTCGCCTTCAAGTCTCTCCATCTCTTTCTGAAGTCTTTCGAGCTCCTTCGAAATATCGATAAGGTCATCGAGAGGCATATATGCCTCTCCGCCTGCAAAGAGCGCTGCCACTGCAGTTGCGGGGATTCCGTCCTTATTGCTCTGTGTCTCAAGAGAACTTACGGATGCAAGTCTTTCAAGGAAAGGAAGACCGTCCTTGAAGATCTTGGCGATGGACTCATCAGGTGTTACGAGGATAACGTGAGCCTTACGTGAAGGAGCAACATTCATCTCGGATCTGATATTTCTTATGGATCTTATAGCACCCATGAGAGTAGTCATCATCTTCTCATCCTCGGGATACTTGCCGATATCCTCAGCCTTAGGCCAGTCGGAGATCATGATGGACTCCTTGCTGTCCTTAAGGATAAGGTTAGAATATACCTCCTCTGTAAGGAAAGGCATGAAAGGATGAAGGAGCTGCATGGATACACCGAGAACGTAGTTCAGGAGATACTGAGCCTCTAGTCTTGAAGGACACTCCTTATCGAAGAGACGGCTCTTCGCGATCTCGATATACCAGTCACAGTAGCTCTCCCATACGAAGTCAACGATCTTGGAAAGAGCAACACCGTAATCGTAGTTCTCATAGTTGACTGTTGCTTCCTCAACAAGTCTGTTAAGTCCTGTAAGGATCCACTTATCCTCAAGAGTGAACTTGCTCTCATCAACCTTGGAGAAGTCGATATCGTCTTCACAGTTCATGATGACGAATCTCATTGCGTTCCAGATCTTATTGGCGAAATTACGTCCCATCTCGATCTTGTCGGGCATGAATCTCTGGTCATTACCGGGAGCATTACCCGTAACGAGAGCGAAACGAAGCGCATCTGCACCGCTCTGCTCGATGATCTCGAGAGGATCGATACCGTTGCCCAAGGACTTACTCATCTTTCTGCCCTGAGAATCTCTTACAAGACCGTGGATAAGTACATCCTTGAATGGAATCTCGTTCATATGAGCACAACCTGCTACCATCATCCTGGATACCCAGAATGTGATGATATCGTAACCCGTAACGAGAGTATCCGTAGGATAGAATCTCTTGAGGTCTTCTGTCTGCTCAGGCCATCCGAGTGTAGAGAAAGGCCACAGAGCCGATGAGAACCATGTATCAAGAGTATCGGGATCCTGACGCATCTTCTTGCCGCACTTAGGGCAGACAGCCTCATTCTCCTTAGTAACTACGATCTCACCGCAATCATCACAGTAGAAAGCGGGGATCTGATGACCCCACCAGAGCTGTCTGGAGATACACCAGTCTCTGATATCTTCCATCCAGTTAAAGTAATTCTTCTCAAATCTCTGAGGAACGAATCTCGTCTTTCCTGTCTTAACAGCTTCGATGGCAGGCTTTGCAAGCTCTTCCATCTTAACGAACCACTGCAAAGATACACGGGGCTCGATAGTAGTTCCGCATCTGTAGCATGTACCTACGTTATGGTCGTGGTCTTCAACCTTGATAAGGTATCCGCCCTCTTCAAGATCCTTAACGATGGCCTTACGTGCCTCGAAACGATCCATACCAGCGTACTTGGGATAATCCTCAGTGATCTTAGCATCGTCAGTCATGACATTGATGACTTCGAGGTTATGACGCTGTCCTACCTCAAAGTCGTTAGGGTCATGAGCAGGTGTGATCTTAACTACACCGGTACCGAACTCGATATCAACATAATCATCTGCAACAACGGGGATCTTACGTCCTACGAGAGGAAGGATCAGCATCTTGCCGATGATATCCTTATATCTTTCGTCCTTAGGGTTAACGGCAACAGCAGTGTCACCGAGAAGCGTCTCGGGTCTTGTAGTAGCAAGCTCTACGGAACCGCTGCCATCCTCGAGAGGATAACGAAGGTGCCAGAAATGGCCTGCCTGATCCTCATACTCAACCTCGGCATTTGAGATCGAAGTAAGGCAATGAGGACACCAGTTGATGATCCTCTCACCTCTATAAATAAGTCCCTGATTATAGTACTTTACGAAGACTTCCTTAACGGCTTCTGAACATCCCTCATCCATCGTGAAACGCTCATGGCTCCAGTCACAGGATGAACCGATCTTCTTAAGCTGCTCAACGATCCTTCCGCCGTACTTCTCTTTCCAGTCCCATGCTCTCTCAAGGAACTTCTCACGGCCGATATCTTCCTTGAAGATACCTTCCTTTCTCATTGCCTCAACGATCTTAGCCTCTGTGGCGATGGAAGCATGGTCCGTACCGGGTACCCACAATGTGGAGTAACCCTTCATCCTCTTATATCTTACGAGGATATCCTGAAGAGTATTATCAAGAGCATGACCCATGTGAAGCTGACCCGTGATATTCGGGGGCGGCATTACGATAGAGAATGCTTCTTTTGACGTATCGGGATCGGGTTTAAAGTAACCCTTCTCATTCCACTGATTATAGAGTCTGGGTTCGGCCTCATTAGGGTCGAAAGTCTTGCTTATCGAATCGATCTTAGCCATAAAAAATGCTGATAACCCACTTTCGTATTTATATTAACATCTAATTATGACGCAATATCCTACAAAATGCAATTATCAGAGATGAATCCCTCATCTACGAGCATTCGCATTACCCTTGCATCTCTACATGCTTCCACAGACTTAACGATAAATGGTCTTTCAGTCTTTCCCTTACAAAGTTCTGCAAATCTGTCGTTAACAACGATCATATCCTCGGGAGTCGTCCATTCAAGAGTAAAACTCTCATCAGCTTCGTAATCGTCCAGCTCCTGCATTCCCTCTGTTTCCAGCGTTTTGCAGAAATAATAGTAATTGTCCTGAACGAATATGTCTTCAGGATCTCCTTTTTCCATTCTGAGAACATGCCCGTATTCGCTGATCGAATCGGCAATAACGCTAAGTCCGGTCTCTTCCCTGACTTCTCTTATAAGCGTAGCCATATTATCCTCATCAGGATGCTTCCCGCCTCCGGGGAACTTATAATAGTCATATTTCAGACTGTGAACCAGGGCAACTTTTCCGTCTTTAATAATGATCCCTCTGACGGAAGGTCTTAAGAATCTTTCGCCGTCGGGATCAAAATTATTCTTTACGATATCGAAAAGCTCGCGCACTTTACCTTTACTTATTATCCAAGATCATGGCAAGAGCACCATAAAGTATGGAATCATCTCCAAGTGCCGCCTTCTCGAACTTAACTGTCTCTCTTATGGAAGGCATACAGTATCTGTCGACATTCCTTGTAATATGCTCAAGGAAATAATCTCCGCATGCCTCTATAACACCGCCTCCGTAGACAACTATCTCAGGGCTGAACGTATTTACAAGGTTACCGGATGCGATAGCGAGATAATAGCAGGCACGGTTAACCGCTTCGATCGTAACGGGATCCTTTGCAGCAAGGCTCTTCTTTAAGAGCTTACTCTTGAATACACCATTCTGAACGGCTTCAGCCATGGTCGTCTCTCTGCCTCTTGCAGCCTGAGTCCTGATGAAATCACTGATACCCTGCTTGCTCGAAAGCGCCTCCAGGCAACCTCTCTGACCACAGTTACACTTAGGTCCGTCAGGGATAAGGATCATATGACCAAACTCGGCACCCTTAAAGAGGTGACCTGTATAGAGCTCATTATTAAGGATAAGTCCGCCGCCCATTCCTGTTCCGACGAACAGACCTACTACATTCTTGTAGCCCTTGGCAACACCGTATCTGTGCTCACCGAGAACACCTACATTAACGTCATTTCCAATATAGAAAGGCGCACCGAACTTCTTTTCGATCGGCTTTTTGATGTTATAGTTCTTCCAAGGAAGATTAGGAGATGTAAGGACGATACCTTTCTCCTGGTCGATGACGCCGGGAGCACCGGCAGCGATAGCCTTGATCTGAGAGGTACTGATCCCGAACTCATCGATCATCTCGGATACGACGCTTATGATCGTATCTTCGACATTCTGTACGGAATCACCGTCAGCCTTAGTTTTCTTCTTGAGCCTGTAGACGATCTCCTTCTTCATGTTGAAGATAGCGCCCAGGATCTTGGTTCCACCGATGTCAAGACAGATATAGTAAGACTGTGCCATAATTACCTCCCTGATCAAAAGATCACGCTAAGTATCAGCCTGCTTCAAGACCGTCGATATCCTTGCTGTCGCCGGCATCCTTTCCGGAATTTTTCTTCTTGTTCTTATATATGAGCGTAGGAGCCTTACCCTGAGTGATACAGGGCTCGTCTACGATACACTTTGAAACATCCTTCTGTGAAGGAACATTATACATAACATCACGCATTACGGCCTCGATAATAGTACGAAGACCTCTTGCTCCTGTTCTCTGCTCGATTGCCTTCTCGGCGATGGCACGGATAGCCTCGTCAGTAAACTCAAGATCGACATCATCGAGCTTAAGAAGTGTCGAATACTGCTTGATAAGAGAGTTCTTGGGCTCCGTAAGTACGGATACGAGAGCATCGACATCGAGCTTATCAAGAGCTACTACTACGGGTACACGTCCGATGAACTCGGGGATAAGACCGAACTTTGCAAGGTCCATCGAAGTAACATCGTGGAAGTATGCACCGGAATGTCTGTCAGTCTTTGAGATGACGTCCGAATCAAAACCGAACTTCTTCTCGGATACTCGATCAGCGATTATGTCCTCAAGACCTGCGAAAGCACCTCCGCAGATAAAGAGGATATTCGTAGTGTCGATAGTAATGCACTCCTCATTAGGATGCTTTCTGCCGCCCTTAGGAGGAACGCTAGCTACAGTACCCTCGATGATCTTAAGAAGTGCCTGCTGAACGCCCTCACCGCTGACATCTCTTGTGATAGAGACATTCTCTGTCTTCTTGGCAATCTTATCGATCTCATCGATATAGATGATACCGGTCTGGGCACGCTCAACATCGTAATCAGCTGCCATGATGAGCTTTAAGAGTATATTCTCAACGTCCTCACCAACGTAACCTGCCTCTGTAAGAGAAGTAGCATCAGCTACCGCAAAGGGAACGTCGAGGATCCTGGCGAGTGTCTGGGCAAGTAGGGTCTTACCTGAACCTGAAGGACCGAGCATGAGGATATTACTCTCAACTACCTCTACATCGTAATCAGTACTGATATCCGAATAGATCCTCTTATAGTGGTTATATACTGCAACCGAAAGAGATATCTTGGCATCATCCTGACCAACTACATACTGATCGAGCTTAGCCTTGATATCATGAGGTGTGATGATCTTCTTGGGGCGCGTAGAGTTAAGCCTCTTCTGCTTCTGGATCTTCTCCTCTTCGGCAATGATGCCGTACGCCGTACGGATACAGTCGATACATATATAACAATTAACGCCCGAGAAAAGTCTCGGAACATCGTATTCTGATTTTCCGCAGAACGAGCAACTCAAGATCTCATTTCTGTCACCGCCGCCATATCTTAGATTAGCCATTATTATCCAAACTCCTTTAAGTTGTTCGTAACTCTTCGTTTATTCATTATATCAATATATCGATCCCAATTATCCCGATTAGTTTAAAATTCTTGTAACAAAATATTACAATAGACCGACAAAAGGGAGTCGGAATATCATCCGACTCCCTTTGAAGTATCAACTTAAGTTAAGATCAAGCTTCTTCTGTCTTAGCTTCATCGTCCTTCTTAGCAGCTGTCTTCTTTGTTGTCTTCTTTGCAGCAGGCTTCTTCTCAGCCTTCTCCTCGGAAGCATCATCCTTCTTGGCAGCAGCCTTCTTTGCTGTTGTCTTCTTAGCAGCAGGCTTCTTCTCAGCCTTCTTCTCCTCTGTCTTCTCTTCTGCCTTAGGCTCAGTCTTTACAGCCTTGTCAGCAAGATACTCAACAGTCTTTCTGCTTACGATATTCTCCTTGATGTAAGGGTTGTCCTCACCGAGAGCCTTAGCGATGTCAGCCTTATCCATGTTGTAGGCCTTAGCCATCTGCTCGATCTCCTTATCGTACTCCTCAGCTGTAGCTTCCATCTTAAGTTCCTTGGAAACAGCCTCAATAACAAGGTTGTTCTTTACTCTGATCTCAGCCATGGGACGAAGGCTCTGCTTGAACTGATCCATATTCTGGCCCATGTACTGAAGGTACATATCAAGCTCGATGCCCTGCTGGCTCATTCTGGAAGCCTGCTCCTGAGCCATGTTCTCTACTTCGTTATCAACCATAACGGAAGGGATCTCAACCTCAGCGTTGTCTGCAACAACCTTAAGTGTCTCATTGATGAAGATGTTCTTAGCTTCCTTCTCGGCAGCCTCTTCCTGATTCTTCTTGATATCAGCCTTGAGCTCTGCGAGTGTATCGAACTCGGAAACATCCTTAACGAACTCATCATCAAGCTCGGGAAGGATCTCAGCCTTGATGTTGTGGATCTTTACGTTGAATGTAGCGTCAGCGCCCTTGAGCTCCTCTGCATGATACTCTTCGGGGAACTTGACCTCGATGGAGAACTCCTCGCCTACATTATGACCAACTACCTGATCCTCGAAGCCGGGGATGAAGGAACCGGAACCGAGCTTCAAGCTGTAGCTCTCACCCTTACCGCCCTCGAAAGCGACGCCGTCCTTGAAACCTTCGTAGTCGATAACGACTGTATCACCGTTCTGAGCAGCTCTATCCTCAACGTTCTCGAGTGTGCTGTTTCTCTTTCTCATACGCTCGATCTCAGCGTCGATAGTCTCATCTGTAACTTCTCTCTTGGAGTAAGGAACTTCAACACCCTCGTACTTGCCGAGCTTGACCTCAGGCTTAACTGTTACTGTAAGTGTGTACTTAAGACCGTCCTCACCGATCTCCTGAACGTCGAGCTCGGGACGGGATACGACCTGAAGGTCATTCTCCTTAACTACCTGAGAGTATGCGGGATTTACGATCTCATCAATGGCATCCTCGTAAAGCACGCCCTCACCATAGTACTTAACTACTAGCTGATAAGGAACCTTTCCTCTACGGAATCCGGGAACCTGAAATCTCTTCTTATTCTTGTTATAAGACTTCTGAAGTGCAGCTGCAAATTCTTCTCTTGATGCCTCAAGCGCGATCTGCACCTGACTGTTCTCTTTCTTCTCAATGGTAGCCATTATCGTTGTCTCCTATCTTAAAATAAAATTATTTTCAACCGAATTTGGATTTTAGCACACGAAAGCCGTGTTTTGCAAATTTTTATATAACCGTGACCTGAATGCCCTTAAGGATGTCGAACACTTCCTCTCCGAGTTTGGGGTCAAACGATGCCGTCAGGGCACTGTCGACGATTATCTCGGCTTCGGGAGCGGCAGCCTTTGCGATCACCGCATTAGATACTACACATATATTGGATACGAGTCCGCAGAGCTCGATCGAGCTGTAGTCCCCGGCATTATTCTCGATAAACTTACCAAGTTCCATACTGCCGAACGTAGGCTTCTCGAAAGCCTTCTTACCGCTCAAGACATTCTTGAGCACCGGAACGAGCTCGTGACCGTTACTTCCCTTGATACAATGAGGAACAGGAAGATTCTTTCCCTCCTGAGTATCCATATATGCTTCAAAGTGGGTATCAAGTGTATAGACGATCTCATCTTCATTCTTCTCATACTCTGAGATACGATCGATGATACCCGGGATGATACGGTCAGCACCTTCGAATCCGAGTGCGCCGTCTACAAAATCATTCTGCATGTCAACAACGATAAGAAGTCTTCTCATACTGATACCCTCCGTATTTTTGATATAAAAAAGGCTGCCATATCTGACAGCCTTCTATTTGGCGCGCCTGGCAGAGATCGAATCCACAACCTTCTGATCCGTAGTCAGACACTCTATCCAGTTGAGCTACAGGCGCATTTATAAGCTCGACTATAATATAACATCAGATAGTGCTTGTCAACATCTACATTAAATTGTGTGTAACGACCATATATTGTAGAATCAGTTCGGATAAGACTAAAGGAGTTAGACTATGAGCTGTTATGATCCCGATTCACAGAGACTGTTCGTTAAAGATCTGCTGAACTGCAGAGACTTGGGCGGTATCGTTACTTCAGACGGAAAGACAGTCAACAGTAACGTATTTATAAGATGCGGCTCGCCTATCCTGCTTTCGAACACGGCATATATGCTGCTCAAGGATCACGGAGTAAGAACCGTAATCGACTTAAGATCCGAAGCCGAGCTCGAGCAATTCGGAAATCCGTTCCGCGACGATCCCGATGTCACGTTTTATAACATCCCGCTTTTTGTAGGAGACCCGGGACTCGACGAGGATCCTACTATGGTCTTCCTTCAGACTCATAAGCTCGGTGATTTTTATGTGATCATGCTGAACGAGCTTGGTCCTAACATAGTAAAGATATTAAAGATACTGGAAGATGATTCTAATGGTCTTTGCCTCTTTCACTGTGCACACGGCAAGGATAGGACCGGTGTCATTGCCGCCATCCTCTATATGATCGCAGGAGTATCAAGAGAAGATATCATTACTTCTTATAAAGTATCTTATGAATATGCAAGTTTCTTCCTGGATCCCCTTATCGCGAAAAAGCCTGACAACATGAAACATACATTAAGATCCGACGCAGAGAACATGGTCATACTTCTCGACTATATAGACAGCAGATACGGCGGAGATATAAGGATCTATCTAAAGGAAAACGGCATGACCGATGAAGATATTACGAGACTTGAAAAAAGACTGATCGGCTGATCAGTCTTTTGTTATCTTTATGAAGTTGATCCTGTCGTGATCATCAAATTCGATCTGCACATTATAAGTACTGCTTCCGTCACGGATCATCATAGTATAACCGTCAGTCTGTACCGTATCGTCATCCGAGGAAGCACCGACGAAGGGATATACCTCGAGAAACTGAGACTTCTCCATACCTATATGCACGCCCTGACCGATGTTATATGCGTCTCCGCTAGTGATCCTGAACGTCTGAAGAGTGCCGCTCCACGATCCGTCGTTCGCATCATATTCATCTGCCTCAAAGATAAGGATAAGGCCGGAATAATTGACGGACAGTATCCCGTTATCATAGTAGAGGCTGCCGGTCGGTGTACCGAGCATATCAAAAACAACATTTGACGTATAGAGCTCGCCGCAAGCCAGATCAACATTACCGCCGCTTATATTAAGAAGAGTCTTATCAGGCTCGTTCGGGAGTGTATCTTCTATGACATAAGAGCCCTCCTCCAGGCGGATATCCACCATATGAGATACGACTCGTGAACCTGCGGAATTTACGGTCTCAGGGATCTTGATCTCAATATGCTCGGGGATGAGCTTTAATATGTGATATTGACTTCTGTCACTTCTTACGCAGAACTGATAGTAATCGATATATTCCTGAGCTATGTTATAAACGGCATTATCAGTATAGATACCCGCATCATAATCAGGTCTTAGGAGTGTATAGATACCCTCCTTGTTCTGATCCGCGAGCAGCTGGAAATAGTGCTCGGCGTAGTTGAACATAGTTATCGAATCCGTGATCCATTCTTCTGAGATATAAGGTATTCCCTTCTCATCTTCAGAGAGCATCATGTATGTCGGAGCAGCAGTCTCATCATCATACAGGAATTCTACTCCTATGACCTCTCCGTAATAGCTGTCATGCTGACCTTCGGTTATCTCATAGACTTCCTCCGGCGAGATCATCCTGAAGGACGTTATCTCGTCACCGTTAGATTCGGAGATCTGACTTAAGATATCGATATACTGAATGAAATAAGAATAACTGACACCGTCTCGCTGTTCTTCCGGGATAGAGGCATATACGTCAGCAGCTTCTTTCCTGTTATTAACGACCGTAATAACGCGTCTGGCGAGTTCCTGTGCCGAAAGCGGCTCGTTGATGATCTTGTTCCTGAAGTCCTTAAGGCTGCAGGCCGTAGCTGACATCGCAATAGCTGATGCCATAACTGCTGCAATGATACGGACTGTCAGATCCCTGATTTTCATTGTCTGCCCTTTACCGCCTCAAAAATCACTATTCCTGCCGCAACGGCTGCATTCAAGCTGTTTACTCTTCCTGCCATCGGTATCGAAAGAAGGAAATCGCATTCCTTCTGCACCGAATCACGCATACCTTCTCCCTCACTTCCGATGACGATAGCAAGAGAGCCCTTGTAGTCTGCCTTATCGTAAGGAGTAGAACCTTCTGCCGCAGTACCGCAGACCCAGAATCCGTGCTTCTCCTTAAGTTCTCTTAAAGTCTGAGCTATGTTTGTGACCCTGGCTACCGGGACATATTCAATAGCACCTGCGGATGCTTTCGCGACAACCGAATCCAGTCCGATCGATCTATGCTTGGGGATAACTACACCATCAACTCCTGCAGCATCAGCGATCCTTAGTACGGATCCCAGGTTATAAGCATCCTTGAGTTCATCGAGGACGACGAGCAATGGTGCTCTGCCCTCATCAGCAGCCTTAGCGAGTATATCGTCTATCTCAACATATTCGTGACTTGCTACAGCCGCAATAACACCCTGATGATTATGGGTCTGGCTCATCCTGTCCAATACGTTTCTCGGTGATCTGATCACTACGATCTTGCGCTTATTGGCTTCATCGAGGATCTTGGCAAGTCCGGGATCGAGTCTCTGGCCGCCCTGAGGCTCAAGTATCCAGAGCTTGTTGATCTCGCGACCTGCGCTCAATGCCTCGTTAACGCTGTTTCTTCCCTCAAGTCTGTCAGCAGTCGGCTCCTGCGCCTCGCTCCTGCTGCCTGCATCCGATCTCTGCGGTCTGTCGTTACGTCTTCCACCTCTGTAGTTTCTGTTATCCTTCACTGTCGATCACCTCAAAAGCCCTGTTGATCACATATTCCAAACGCTGCTCGTCATTACTCAGGAAAAGATATCCGATAAGAGTCTCAAATCCCGTGGCATACATATAGTCAGCGGGACTGGCATTCTTTGCCATGGAGATCGGATTACCGTTCTTTCCTCTTCTGAAGTAATCGTCCTCTACTTCCGTCAGCTCACTCTCTAGTGCCCTGATGGCCAATGCCTGAGCCTGAGCGCTTACATATTTGATTGTCATCTTATGCATCTTGCCGGACTGAGAAGAGGTCCTCAGTGCAACATGACATCGAGCATAGAGCTCGTATACCGAATCACCGATATACGCAAGTGAAGAAGTATTGATCTCTCTAAGATCCGAAGCGATGAACGGTACTATCATAATTTCTCGACCTGAGGTCCGTTGGGTGTATCCTTTACGGAATAGCCCTTGGATGTGATAAGATCCCTGATCCTGTCTGCTTCAGCGAAATTCTTTGCCTTCTTGGCTGCTGTTCTCTGCTCAACGAGCTCTGTAATCTCAGCAGGGATATCCTCCTCAACCTTGAGAACGATACCGAGCACATCAGTGATCTCATTTAACATATCAAGAGCTATCTTAAGCGACTCCTTGGAAGCCTTATTGTCGATAGCCGTATTAGCTGCCTTTACGAGTGTATAGATATCCGTGACCGCATCAGCAGTATTAAGATCATCATCCATATGAGCGACAAAGCTGTCATGTGCTTCCTTAACGGCATTCTTGATCGCTTCCGAAGCAGCTTCGTCATCGCCGTTATATGCATCACTCTCGATATTGAACTTGAGGTTAGCCGCGCATGTAGCGATCCTCTGAAGTCCCGTCTGGGAAGCCTTCAGGAGTTCATCGGAGAAGTTGATCGGCATTCTGTAGTGACCCGAAAGGATGAAGAATCTGATGACTTCATAAGGGAAATGCTTAACGATATCCCTGATCGTAAAGAAGTTACCGAGAGACTTACTCATCTTCTCACCGTCAACATTTACGAAAGCATTATGCACCCAGTAATTTGCAAGTGTGCAGCAGTTAGCCGATTCGCTCTGAGCGATCTCGTTCTCGTGGTGCGGGAAGATAAGATCCTGTCCGCCGCCATGAATATCGATCGTATTACCGAGGTGCTTCTTGATCATTGCAGAGCACTCGATATGCCAGCCGGGTCTTCCCTCTCCCCAGGGAGAATTCCAGAAGGGTTCGCCTTCCTTCTTGAACTTCCAGAGAGCAAAGTCGCCGGGATTCTTCTTACCGTCATAGGAAGCCTTTCGCTCACCTCCGCCGGGATTTAAGTCCTCGAGGTTATAGTGTGAGAGCTTTCCGTAATCTTCCTTCTTCGTAACGTCGTAATAAACGCCGTCACCTTCGATAACGTAAGCGATACCCTGATCATAGAGCGCCTTAACGATACCGATGATGGCACCGATAGACTCTGTAGCCCTGGGCTGATATGTAGGACGCTTGCAGTTAAGTCCGTCTGCGTCAACGTAGTATTCCTTGATATATCTCTCGGCTACATCCTTGACCGTAACGCCTTCTTCGTTAGCGCGCTTGATCATCTTGTCGTCGATATCGGTAAAGTTCTGGCAGAACTCGACCTCATAGCCGCTGTACTCGAGGTATCTTCTCAAAGTATCGAATGTTACGAAAGGACGTGCATTTCCGAGATGGAAATAATTATAGACCGTGGGACCGCACGCATACATCTTTACGTGTCCTGGCTCAATGGGCTTAAATTCTTCTTTTGTTCTTGTAAGTGTATTGAAAAGTTTCATTCATCATTCTCCGTTTTCTTAAGCTGGTTATTGTCCGATGGGGTTATTGTCAGCTTCAACATCGTCCCTCGTCCGGCTCTTCATTGTCGGAAGTCTTTCCCTTCTTAAGTTCTCTTACCTGTTCCTTGAGATCCATGATGGTACCCTGCATACTGTTGACCATATTAACGAGCTGCTGCATCTCTGTCTCGAGAGGATCATCCGAAAGCGAATGATCGAGCTCGACTGCATGAGAACTCGTGGGCTTACCGTCTATCCTTACGACCTTACCCGGAACACCTACTACAGTGGCATAATCGGGAATGTCATGAAGAACGACCGCATTGGCTCCGATACTTACATCGTTACCGACCGTGATAGGTCCGAGGAGCTTGGCGCCGGCACCAACCAATACATTATCGCCGATGACAGGATGACGTCTCTCGCCTTTGCTGTGACCTCTACCGCCGAGTGTAACGCCGTGATAGATCGTACAGTTATCACCGATAACGGCAGTCTCACCGATAACGATACCCATACCGTGATCGATAAAGAGTCCTCTTCCGATCTTGGCACCGGGATGGATCTCGATACCCGTCTTATGCCTTGCTACCTGTGATACCCATCTGGCAAGTGACAACAGCTTGTACTTATAACAAAAATGGCTTATGCGATGATAAACGATAGCATGAAATCCGGAATACAGAAAAATAACACCGACCACACTTCTTGCGGCCGGGTCTCTCTTAGCTATCTGCTTGGCATCATAAAGTAAGCTCATTGGTTATCCTGTCTAATAATACGCATAAAAAGCCTGACATGAGCAAACCCTTTTTGACACCCCGATTTCTCAAGGGCGGTACCCTGCAACTGATTTGCGTCTTCCACCTATAGAGGCTTGACCTACGTCAGCCGACCCGGGTTCCATTTTACGTCATGAAGGTTCAACATAGAGCCCACCCATCTCAGGTTGTCTATATTATATAATTAAACACGCGTAAAGCCAACACACATACCGAAAGTTCAGTATTTTTTAACAAAATGGAAGCATTTACCGTCAAAAGACTTCATCATTTGTAGAATATCTGTTTCCGCATACGGCACAGCAGAGAACATTTCGAGCACCTGCCGCAAAGAGCGTCTCCGCAGCCGAATGAAGAGTATGCCCGGTCGTAGCGACATCATCTATGAGGATAATGCGGACATCGGCGATATCCCATCCTTCACGAACCATGAATGCTCTGTCGACATTGGAACCTCGCCCCGCCTTATCGGCAAGCGAAGTCTGGCGCTCAGTATCTTTTACTCTCATAAGGACATCCCGTGCGGCGGGTATCCCGACGACCTTTGAAGCGGCCGAAGCAATTAGTTCAGCCTGGTTATATCCCCTCTCGCGAAGTCTTTCCTCCGACAGAGGTACCGAGACGATAAGATCTGCTTCGACGCTATCCTCCTTCAGCATATTTCCAAGGAGCATTCCCATGAATTCGGCGATCTGACTCTTGCCCTGAAACTTCATTGCAGGCACTGCACGGGAAAAGAATCCGTCGTATTTAAACGGCATGTAGAGCGTAAGCGACGGGATAGGATCACCGCTATACGGCTCTGAAAGGCATAGCATCCATCTCTTATCCTCAGGCATCGGCGCCAGATCCGACATGCAGTCAAAGCACAGAGCCATCCCGTCCGGAAGCCTGGTAATGACTTCTTCGCGAGGCACCGCCAAAGAAGAGCACACCGTACACCTTTGAGGAAGCATGACATCCATGGCGCGACGGATGATGCTCATGACAGATGCCTTTCGCCAACTATCGACAGAAAGTCCTTAAGAGACGTCTGTCTTACTGTCTCATCCCTGCTCGTGATCATCTTATGAAGGCGATCCTGAGAGTCCACAACGATAACCCTCTTCTTACCTCTAGTTACGGCAGTATAAAGGAGCTTTCGATTAGACAGCTTTATGTTCATCCTGCCGAGCGCGATTATGACCGTATCGAACTCACAACCCTGCGATTTATGGACAGTCATTGCATACGCGAGTTCTATATCAGAGAGCATCTTCTTGTCATAGCCGACACGTCTTCCGTCATCGAATAATATGTCGAGTTTGCCCTTAAGGAGATCCTTCCCTCCGACGGTTCCCGTCTCGCCGTTAAATATACCTTTTACGACCTCTCCTTCTGAAGGGTCGTAATACTCGATCTTGTAGTTATTCTTGACCTGCATGACCTTGTCGCCCTTATGGATGACATTGCCGTCGGATATCTTGACCTCTTCCTTATGATCTCCCGTGATGAGTTCCTGAAGTTCGATATTAAGCGAGGACGTACCGATCAGATTCTGCTTAGTCGGACAAAGGATAACAACATCTTCATTTGCCTTCACCATCGGAACATAGAGTTTCTTTATCTCCTCTAAGGCTTCATCGTCATTTGCGCATCTTAATACCGAGAAATCAGTCTCGTTTCCGATAGGATCTTCACCCTTTAAGATCCTGCAGCTGTTGGATGCAATGGAGCTTTCGTCTTTCTGTCTGAATATATACTCGAGCCTTACTCTCGGGATCACTTCGCACGAAAGGATATCTTCAAGGATATTCCCCGCCCCTACCGACGGAAGCTGATCCGGATCTCCTATCAGTATCAGTGAAGAATTCCTGCCGATAGCATCAAGGAGCGCGCCGAATACGAGTGTATCCATCATGGACGCCTCATCTACGACAACGACTCTTGCCTCGATCGGATTATCCCTATTCCTGCCGAATCTAACTTTCTCCGTATCATCTGCATTCATCTGAAGAAGTCTGTGGATAGTATTTGCTTTCATACCGGACGCTTCGGAGAGACGCTTGGCAGCTCTTCCGGTCGGCGCACAGAACTCGCAGCTTATATTCTCTCTTCGAAAGTGCTCTGCGAGTATTCCGGTGATGGTAGTCTTTCCCGTACCCGGACCACCCGTAATGACAGCAACAGGCTGGTACATACAGAGCATCAACGCCTGCATCTGCTTATCATCCGGAACTATTCCCATACCGCCTGCGATCTCATTTATCTTCTTTTCGGCCTTTTTCCTGTCAGGGATCTTTTTCTTGGCGGCGATAAAGCTCTCAAGTTCACGCTTGATGGATACCTCCGACACGAAATAGAGTCTCAGAGCTATCCTTGAGCCTGTAGCATCGGAAGCACAGCCTTCGCATTTACCGTCAACGAAACGGTAGATGACTATCCGCTTTTGCTTAACTGCGAGTTCCTCCGCCTCAGCATATACGGGATCAGTGAGCCTGCTGTCATACTGCCCGTTGCCGAACAGCAGTTTCATCGCCCTTCCCTGAACTTCTATCGGATCGAACCAGGTATTGCCGGTCATCGCATGGAGTTCTATAAGTACACATTCGATAGCACCTGCAAATCTCATCGGATCTATGGGATCACACCCCTTCTGACCCGCTATCCTCTCGCATGTCTCAAATCCTATACCCTTACACCTTAAGAGCAGATAAGGATTCTTATCGATCTCTTCGAAAGCAGACAGTCCGAACTCCTCGAAGACTTCTTCACTCTGAGCCTTCGAAAGCCCGAGCATCCTGATCTTCATGAGCAGCTCGAGATAAGATCTATCCTCATCTATCAGCCCCGAGTAGAGCATAGCTTTGGCGGCGGAAAGTCCCGCGATCTCCTTAGCGACTTCCTTAGGTTTTTCGAGCAATACACGAAGGACATCTTCTTTATACTGAGCAGCCAGCTTATCAGCCGTCTTCTGACCCAGCCCTTCGAAAGTATCCTTGAGGAAAGCTGCGATATAAGACACATCATCAACGCCTTCGTCGACAGGTTCTATCGATGAAGCTGATATCTGTATCTGCTTACCGTAAGTTCCGACCTTACCGCTTACGATATACTTCGCACCCTCGATGATATCGAAAGTACAGTTACCCTTTACGGTATAGTTTCCGGAACACGCAAAAATAACAAAACCGTTGTTGCCGTAGATCTTCTTTACGGCAACAACGATAATGTCCTGTAATTCGGTTCCTATTTCTTCCGAAGTCGGCTTATAGAAAGCGGCTTCCGGCATCAGATACCGGCCTTCTGCCTGATGATCTCAGCCTTGTCAGTCTTCTCCCAGGGGAATCCCTGATCTTCTCTTCCGAAGTGACCGTATGCAGCAGTCTTTGCATAGATAGGACGACGAAGGTCGAGCGTATCTATGATGGCTGCGGGACGAAGGTCGAATATCTCATTAACGATCTCGGAGATCTTTGTATCAGCGATCTTACCTGTTCCGAATGTATCTACCATTACGGATACGGGACTTGCTACACCTATAGCATAAGCAAGCTGAACCTCACACTCGTCTGCAATGCCTGCGGCAACGATATTCTTAGCGATATATCTGGCAGCATAAGCAGCCGATCTGTCTACCTTCGTCGGATCCTTACCGGAGAATGCTCCGCCGCCGTGACGACCGAATCCGCCGTATGTATCAACGATGATCTTACGACCCGTAAGACCGGAGTCACCCTGAGGGCCGCCGATAACAAAACGGCCTGTGGGATTAACGATGATCCTTGTATTCTCATCTACGAGCTCTGAAGGGATAACGGGATCGATAACGTTCCCCTTGATGAACTTCTCGAGCTCGTCATGCTCAACGATATCCTTATGCTGAGTGGAGATAAGGACGGTATCGATCCTTACTGCCTTATCATTCTCATACTCGACCGTTACCTGGCTCTTTCCGTCAGGACGAAGGAAGCTGTCAGGATCTGCCTTTCTGACTTCCGTGAGCTTCAAGGAGAGCTTGTGTGCAAGGGATATGGGAAGAGGCATGAGCTCTGCCGTATCGTTATTTGCATAACCGAACATCATACCCTGATCTCCGGCACCCGTATCGTAATCTTCCTTAGCGCCTCCGCGGCTCTCAAGAGATGCGTCTACACCCATAGCGATATCTGCTGACTGCTCATCGATGGATGTAAGTACTGCGCAGGTCTTGTAATCAAATCCTGCGTCGGATCCGTCATAACCGATCTCCTTGATCCTGTCTCTTACGATCGAGGGGATATCGACATATGCGGATGTTGAGATCTCACCCATTACGAGTACCATACCCGTTGTAGTACATGTCTCGCATGCTACTCTCGCCTTGGGATCCTGCTCGATGATCGCATCGAGCACGCTGTCCGAGATCTGATCACAGATCTTGTCAGGATGTCCCTCCGTTACCGACTCTGATGTAAAGAGCCACTTACCTGTTCTGTTTCTCATAATAGATCCTTTCCGTTCAATACCGTAAAAACAACAGGCTTAAAATAAAAAAGTCTTCCTTTGAGAGGAAGACAACATCTATTCGTATACGCCTCTCATCTTTCAGGTTTCCCTGCCGGAATTGGCACCGCTGCTCTCCGCGGTTGCCGGGCTTCATAGGGCCGGTTCCCTCCGCCACTCTTGATAAGTAGTGAACTAGTTTTAATATAGAACAATTAATTCTAGCATTGCATTTTTCGCAGGTCAACAAAAAACGCATAATTGTCGAAATTTGTCGAAAATTGTCGAAATTTTTGTGCCAAATCCGCTTGCGAAGTCTATAGAATCCGTCTTATCGATCACGAAACAAGGAGGAGAACACGATGGCTTTTTCGATAGAGATCAAGACGGAAGATACCAATATAAGTGAACTGTTAAAGTACAAGATCCGTTCGGCATTCAGCGATGCTTTCGTTATAGGAAGAGACGATAACGCATCCGACGAGATAAGGAAGATGTCGGAGTTCACCGTTACTTTATACGACGACAGGGATCTTTTGGCAGGAGCATCCGGCGACATACCGCTGTTTACGGCGAAAAAGGATGGCTTCAGATATATCGACTGTAAGACCTTGATCCCAAAGATCAGCGAGTTCGTCGATCGAAAGAGAGCATCAGGTGAATATAAGCCGATCAAGGGTCGTTCCCATATCCTCCTACCTTTCACATATATCGAAGACAGAGAAGCGATGATCTCCGAATACTTCAGTTCTTTACTGAACGAAGCAGACTACGTTATAAGACTCGATCTTATGTCCGGACTTCGTATGCCGACACCGCTCAAGACCGGACCTGAGACAGGATCGCTAACGGCGCTTCTCAACGTAGCTAAAGACGATTCATTCCAAGATATTGAACTCCTTGAATACTGTAATCCGGATCTGAGCGGGTTTCTGACCCCGGGAAGGCCCTTGGATCCGGATGACGTATTCGACTCCGACATCACTACGCTTATCAGACTCCTGGATGCTCTTCGCAAAATGAGCATTCCGGGGCGCGATCCGGATAACGCAGCTCTTACGGTGATCGAGGGATTTCGAATATCCGAATTAAGACAGATGGTCACACATTGCGACACTGTCCATATACTGCTCCCTTCAATGACAGCAGAAGGATCATCGGGATTGTCCGACGTACCCGAGATAATCAAGCGGCAGATAAGAGCAGATCAGGATCTGATGATTCACTATAGCAACGACTACAAAAGAGGTATGACAAATGACAGATACAGAGTTAGATCTTGAAGAACTTAAGGATAAGCTCACTTACTGCGTGTTAAATTCACTGCGAACCGAATCCGATCCGTCAGATGACAGGCTCAAGGAGATAATCGCAGAGATAGTAAATGATGATTCACTTAATCTTTCTGTACCACTTGATCAAAAACGAGAGATCGCTCTTACGATATTTAACAGCCTGAGAAGGCTCGATGTCATAGAACCGTTGATGGAAGACAGCGAAGTTACCGAGATCATGGTAAACGGTCCGTATGATATCTTCTACGAAAAAGCCGGAAAGCTCTACAGGTCCGATATAAAGTTCAAGGATGCACAGACTCTGCAGACCGTAATATCCTGCTTCTTCGCAAATCAGAACAGACCGCTTAACGAAGCAAATCCCATATCCGATCTAAGGCTTCCTGACGGCTCGAGAGCTAACGCGGTATTGCCTCCGATAGCTCCGGACGGACCTATCGTCACAATACGAAAGTTCACCGGAATATCTCACGATATCGTCACGCTCATAAGGCAGGGATTCATAAGCGAAGAAGCAGCGAGATTCCTCTGCGAATGCGTAAGAAATAAAAAGACGATTTTTCTCTGCGGAGGTACCGGTAGCGGCAAGACGACATTTCTAAATACGTTATCCTCGTTTATCCCGAAAGACGAAAGAGTTATCACGATAGAAGACTCGGCAGAGCTCTCCCTGCAGGGCATTGCAAATCTCGTACGTCTTGAAGCAAGACTTCCGGGCCCTGATGGCAACGGCGAAGTAAATATCGGTACTATGATCAGAGCCGCACTTCGAATGCGTCCCGACAGGATAATCGTCGGAGAAGTAAGAGGAACAGAAAGTGCAGATATGATGCATGCACTTAATACCGGACACCCGGGATCGATGTGTACGGGTCATGCCAATTCCTGTATCGAAATGCTCGAGAGACTGTCGGCGATGGTTATGGCAGGATCAGCCCTCCCCTACGACGCTATCGTCACGCAACTTTCGATGGGCATAGATATCATCGTTCACATCACAAGGAACAAAGAAGGCAGAAGATTCATAGATGAGATAAGCGAAGTACTTCCCTCAAAGGGAAAGGAATTCATGCTTCAGAGATTATATGAAAACCACGGAGGACAAGGACTTGAAAGGTTATGCGATGAAGGATATCTTTCTGAGGTCAAAGAAAGCTGCAGATAAGATATCGGCTCAAAAGAGATTTCTGCTCAAAGGATCATGGGCTTATCCGCTATTCGTAATAGCCATATTCCTGATATCCGCATCCTTTATCACTTCGGTATCAATACGTATTGCAGTATCAGTCATACTCGGATTCTTTCCGTGGAAAGCGGCCGTCAACAGCGTATATTCAGGTAACCACAAGCACTTGAGGACTCAGATCCTCGTGCTCCTTCAGGTTCTGACTACAAGCGTCAGCAGCGGTTACTCGATCGAGAGATCATTCAGGCTCATAAGACCTGTGATAGAGAATACTTTCGGCAACAAAAGTGCACTGTGTTCCCCTCTTATGACTCTGGAGAATAAGCTGAAGGTACATGTTGATCTTAAGCCCGCGATCAACGAGTTCTCACACGAGATCAACTTTCCCGAGACTATACCGGTATTTCATGCTCTGGCTATCTCAGCGAAGATCGGCAATAACAGTCTCGCAATATTAAGGAGCAGCTGTCAGATGCTCTCCGAGATGAACGCCGTGCAAAGTGAGATCAGCGCGGCTAACGCAGGCAAGAACGCCGAAGCGGCGATTCTTTGTATAATGCCGTTTGCCATTACGGCAGCACTGGACAGGATGGGCGACGGTTACCTCGATGCGGCAAGAGACTCTAAACTCGGCGCGATCTTTCTTACGGTAGCTTTTGTCCTTGCGGTGATCGCCTCCGCCCTCCTGCTCAGATTTATGGATCACAAGGAATCGGACGGACGCTCCACCAAGTCGAAGGAACTGAAGACTACATATAAGGGCAGACCGTTCATGACAGACTTTATAAGAAGAGTTACTCCGACAGGCTTTACAGTTGCCCGTCATGAACTCTTCAGCGAATTATCCTTAAAGCCCGCAGAGGCATATGAAGTCTATCTGAGGAAGCAGCTGAAGATATCAGTAATATCATTCATCGCCTCAGCTGTCGTACTCGCAGCAGCAGGCTATAACGTTCTTTTTGCTTTTCCCGTTACCGTACTTTTTATATTTGCGGGAATGCGCGACATCAATAAGAGAGCCGAGCTCAAGAAAGAAGAGATCATGCAGGATATTCCTCTTTTTCTCTGCCTTATGTGTACGCTCCTTGAAGCCGGACTTCAGCTCCCTAAGGCCATCGAGATCTGCTGCGGAGCATTCGGAGAGAATAAGAGTCTTTCCACTGAGATAAAGAACCTTAGAGCCATGATCCTGAGCGGCATCTCTGCTTCTGATGCGGTCGAGAGAATGTCCTTGAGGATAAGGATCCCTGAAGCACAGGCGGCACTTTTGCTCGTCGCCAGATACGGAAGGCTCGGAACGAGTGAAGTACTGAACCTTCTTTCTCTTCAGGCTTCATCTTGCTGGAACCTTTGCAGGAACGCAGCAAGGAAAAAGCAGGAGCGCGAAGCATTGGGACTTTTGTTTCCCATGACTTTAGATTTTCTTTGCGTTCTCCTGGTAGCTACTACACCCGCGATCATTTCATTAGGCATATAAATAACGATAAGGAGGTTACAGATGCTTACAAGAAGAAACAAAAAAGGTATGGGAACCGTTGAAACGGTCATCATAATCGCCGTTCTTGTCGGATTAGCCCTGGTCTTCAGAGAAGGACTCATGAGCTATGCAAGTTCGGTCATGTCATTCGTATTCGATGACGGAAAGATAACCGGAGCATTTGGCGGCTGACAGGCGGTGAGATAAAGATGGAGATCAGAAAAGGTCCGTACGGACAGTTCGTTACATTAAGATGCGAAGAAAGAGATGTCGTTTCAGGATATGCCGCTGAAATGATCAGAAAAGATATTGCCGGATTTACACTTCCGGTATATATAAACGATACCTCTTTCGGCAGAGAACTTGCATTTGACTGCACCGGAATGAAACGTCTGTCCGAGATAACTACTATAACAAAGAACAAAATGATCCTACGAAATTCAATCGCAGACCTTTTCATATCGATATCTAAGATGTCGGATGTACTTCTGGCGCCCGGGAATATCGTATGGGATAACACATGGCTGTTTTGGGATGAAGACAATAAAAGATTAAGGCTATGTGTGCACCCGTTCGAATCAGACCCGGAAGCTTTAAGGCTCTCATCACTAGGTGACGATAAGACTCAAGATTTTATATCTCACTCATGTTTTAAGGAGGTTCTCACATCGGGAGAAAGGGACTCGTTATTGTTTGCTATAAGAGACAATGACTGTAGTCTTCTCGAACGATCCGCGGTAAATATCAAGAACACATCTCCCGATGTGCGTCCTTCCGCTGTCCATACTTTTCACAAGGAGATCGCGATCGCCTTGCTTTCGGCGATCATCGCTCTGGCATCGGTCATATTATCCGAACTGTTCATCTCATTCCTGTTCTTCGTGGCATCATGCACTCTTCTTATATCTACGGTGCTCAAAGACGGAAGATCAAAGAGATTTGCTGATGACAATTCAGATAGCAGCAAGACCAGGATACTATTCGAAGCAGAACACTCTGATCCCAATACAGTATCTTGCATGATCCTTACCTATTATTCAGGCGCGGAACAGATCAGAAAAGCGATCTATACACAAAGAGCAACTGTAGGATCAGACTGCTTTCTTTCGGACATTACGGTAGATAATGATTCGGTATCTCCCCTTCATGTTCAGATAATGAAGAACAAAGACATCTATACCGTTACCGATATATCAAAAGACAATATGACATTCTTAGACGGATTACGACTCGAAAAAGGCAGAGAATACGAAGTTCGCGACGGACAGCGAATGATGCTCGGAGATGTGTCTTTCGACATAAGACTCGGACTCAGATGAGCTCGAGTTCTACAAGTCTCTCCTTTTGGTGATCACTGCCGTAAAGCTCTATCAGATGGATCCTCGCCTTGGCTCTGGCGATCTTCTGATCAACTTCCTTAAGAGCATATGCACGAGCATCAGGGTCTTCGATCTTCAGGATCTTTTTCCTGTCTTCATTAGCTTCGTCAAGTGCTTCTCTTATCCATCTGACATGGATCTCCTCGGGACTTTCCGCAGCATTACAAACGGCAAGGACAAGATGCTGCCCTACTTCGGCATAACCTTCGGACACGGTAAAATGACTGATCTCATCATCGATCCTGACAGTAACTATCCCGGGCTTCAAAGCCAATACGAGAGGCGTATGTCCGGGCATAAAACCGATCTCTCCGTCGAGCGTCGGCAGGATAACTGACGATACTTTCTTCTCGAAGAAATTCTTATACGGTGTTACGACCGTGAACTTGACCTTGTTCGTACTCTTCTCAGCCATCAGATCTTAGATTCCTTATATGACTTGATGACGTCGTCGATATCACCCTTCATGAAGAAGTGCTGCTCGGGGATATGATCAAGAGATCCGGAGATGATCTCTCCAAATGCCTTAACAGTCTTCTCAAGAGGAACATATCTGGGCTCGAAGCCGGTAGTCTCTGCCGTTACGAAGAAGGGCTGAGACAGATATCTCTGTATCTTTCTGGCTCTTGCAACAGTCTGGCGGTCCTTCTCTGAAAGTTCCTCCATACCGAGGATAGCGATGATATCCTGAAGTTCCTTATATCTCTGGAGTATCTCCTGGACCATACGTGCAACATTATAGTGTTCCTTACCTACTACCTCTTCGGAAAGGATCCTCGAAGAAGACTCAAGAGGATCGACGGCAGGATAGATACCGAGCTCAACGACCGATCTTGAAAGAACGATATTAGCATCAAGGTGTGCGAATGTCGTTGCGGGAGCAGGGTCAGTGATATCATCAGCAGGAACGTATACAGCCTGAATGGATGTGATAGATCCGTTACGTGTTGACGTGATCCTCTCCTGAAGTTCACCTACCTCGTTGGAAAGCGTAGGCTGATAACCAACGGCTGAAGGAATACGACCGAGAAGAGCCGAAACCTCCGAGCCAGCCTGTACGAATCTGTAGATATTATCGACAAAGAGAAGAACATCCTTCTTCTTTGCATCACGAAGATATTCAGCCATCGTAAGACCCGTAAGAGGGACTCTCATCCTCGCACCGGAGGTCTCATTCATCTGACCGAATACCATGATAGTCTTATCAAGTACTCCGGACTCCTTCATCTCGCCCCAGAGATCGTTACCCTCACGGCTTCTCTCTCCGACACCCGTAAATACGGAATAACCGCCGTGCTCGGATGCGATATTTCTTATGAGCTCGAGGATAAGTACCGTCTTACCTACACCGGCACCTCCGAAGAGACCGATCTTACCACCCTTACTGAACGGTACGAGAAGGTCAATGACCTTGATACCCGTCTCGAGGATCTGTGCCGTAGGATACTGATCCGTGAACGAAGGAGCTGCTCTGTGGATCTCCCAATGATCTTCTGCATCTACGGGTCCCATATTATCGATAGGTCTTCCGAGCGCATCAAAGAGACGCCCCGTGATATTTTCACCTACGGGAACCTTTACTGATGAACCGAGTGATTCAGCGACAAGACCACGCATGAGACCTTCAGTCGCATTAAAGGATACGCATCTTACGATACCGCCTCCTCTTTGCTGGAGAACTTCCGCAAATACGTCAGCATCACTGTCGCTGCCGTCTTCTTTGACATGGATCCTGACGGCATCGTTAATCTTCGGTATCTCTCCGGCGCGATATTCACAATCGATTACCGGTCCGATTATCTGTACAACTTTACCTTTTGCCATATTTGGTCATCTCCTGCAATCTCATTCATTATCAGAGGTTATCAGCCTGCTGGGCACCGTTTATGATCTCAGTGAGTTCATTGGTGATCTTGGCCTGTCTGGCCCTGTTGCTGATAAGCTGTAGTTTATTTATCATCTCTTCTGCATTCTTAGTAGCATTATCCATAGCGGTAAGTCTTGCGGTCTGCTCACTCGCATAAGCATCAACCATCGCGCCGTAGATAACAGCATTAAGATAAGTATCGATAAGGAAATCAAATACCTGATCGGGGCTCGGGATATATTCCATCTGAGATCCGCCCTCGGTAGCAATACCTGCACTCTCTACTTCCCTCGGAAGGATAGAATTCAAAGACTTCATGTCAACCGGAGCAAGTCTTACGGCTACGGGAACCATATTCGATGCAGACTCCATCCTTGTATATATCAGATAGACAAGATCGAATTCACCCGCCAGGAACTTCTGCTTGATGATGCTTCCTACTGTCCTTGCCTGATAGAAGTTGGGTTCGGCGATCGGGAAAGAGAAATCCTGATCTACGTTATAACCGTTTCTCGTAAGCTTCTCTCTGGCGAGCTTACCGAAAACATAGAGCTTATATTCGGTAGAGATACCTTTTCTGGTATTTTCGAGGATCTTATTTCTGATGTGCTCCTCGGTGATCTTTACCATGTTATTGTTATAGGCACCTGCAAGGCCCTGATCTCCGCTCAATACAAATGCCGCGATACGCCACGTATCACCGGTCTTCTTCTGATTGAGCTCAAAGAAAGGATTACTTATGGAATCCGTATTATTCCTTATCTCCTGCATGCTCTCGGCACACAAAGAGAAGAACGGATGAACAGATTCATGGAGCATCAGGGATCTGCGCATCTTGGCAGAACTGACAAGCTGCATGGCATTTGTCATCTGTCCGATGTCATTGACACTCTTTATCCTTTTCTTTATCGCATTAAGATTTTCCATCTCTTAAGATCAGTCTTCTTCCCTGTATTCGGCATGCTCAGCGAGGAATGCCTCTTTATATTCTTCAAGTACCTTATCTATCTCTGCGGCAGTATCGTCTTCGAACTTCTGCGTCGAGCTTATCTTCTCCATTACCTCGGGGTGAGATACCCAGATATAATCGATGAAGTCCGAATAATACTCACGGATATCCTCTTTCGCAAGGAAATTCATGCTGTCGGACGTCGCCATATAAAGTATTACTACCTGCTCTTCCATCGACCAGGGAGAATACTGATCCTGCTTCAGGACTTCATTAAGGACTGCACCTCTCTTGAGCTGAAGCTGCGTATTCTCATCAAGATCGGATCCGAACTGCGCGAAAGAAGCCATCTCTCTTGCCTGAGCAAGCGCGATTCGAAGCGGTCCGCCAACCTTCTTTGTCGCCTTTGTCTGAGCTGCACCACCTACACGGGATACGGAAAGACCGGCATTGATGGCAGGTCTTTGACCTGAGAAAAAGAGCTCGGGAGCAAGATAGATCTGTCCGTCAGTGATCGATATTACGTTCGTCGGGATATATGCCGAGATATCATTACCGAGAGTCTCGATGATGGGAAGCGCCGTGATAGATCCGCCGCCCTTAGCGTCGCTGAGCTTAGCAGCACGCTCGAGAAGTCTCGAATGAAGATAGAATACGTCACCCGGATAAGCTTCACGTCCCGGAGGTCTTCTCAGGAGTAGCGATATCGCACGATAAGCCTGAGCATGCTTACTCAGGTCATCATATACGATAAGTACATCCTTATGATCGGAATACATGAACTCCTCGGCGATGGCACATCCGGCGAAAGGAGCAATATACTGCAAGGATGCAGGCTGAGCTGCACTTGCTGCAACTACGGTCGTATAGTCGAGCGCACCGTACTTATCGAGCAGATTCACCGTCGAAACGATATTACTCATCTTCTGTCCGATGGCAACATATACGCAAAGTGTATCCTTACCCTTCTGATTGATGATCGTATCTATAGCGATAGCTGTCTTACCTGTCTGACGGTCACCGATGATGAGCTCTCTTTGTCCTCTTCCGATAGGAGTCAGGGCATCGATAGCAGTGATACCTGTATGAAGAGGTTTATTAACGGGGGATCTGTCTACGATAGTAGGAGCCGGTGCCTCGATGGGACGAGTCTCCGAATATCTGATGATACCCTTACCGTCTATAGGCTTACCCAAAGGATCAACTACACGTCCGATAAGTCCGACACCAACGGGGACGGAAACAGTTGAACGCGTACGCTTACATACCATTCCCTGAACGACATCGTCAGCGCCCGAGAGCAATACGACACCTACCTTATCACGCTCGAGGTTGAGCGCGATACCGTAACCGCCGTTAGAGAATCCGACAAGTTCGGAGAGCATGCAGTGCTCAAGTCCGGAAACGGTAGCGACACCGTCACTTACGCTCATTACGATACCGACTTCCTCAATATTGTCAGCTTCAGCGAAAGCCTTGCGCACACGCTTTGTAAGCTCATCTGCATTAAGACCCTTGATCTCAGCATTATCGATACTTACTGCAGAAGACTCGGGGAATTGCTGTATCGCATCACGAAGATTCTCATGGATCTTCGTCTTATCAAAAACGACATCACTCTCACCGTCTATATCAAAATCAAGTGATCTGGAACGCTTGACGAAGCTTCCTACACGCTCGAGCTGACCCTTAACACTGTAGTCATAACGGCTTCCGAGCGTATAGATAACAAATCCGCCGATGAGCGATTCATCTGTCTCTATCTCAAGATCATAATCCTTGATATCGAACTTTCCCGCAAAATTCGAAGCGATGATACCAACCTGATCCTCAGGGATATCACCCGCGGTAACAACACGTATGAGCATCGGCAGATTGGATGTCTGTTCGTTATCCTTAGCCAATCTTGTTCACCTCGTTCTGAAGTACTTCTTCGGTATACTTATCCGAAAGCTCTTTAAGCTTTGACTCAGAGACTACATCACCGATGATCTTACCTGCGATAACAACTGCAAGGTCGGAGATCTGGTCCTTCATCTCTTCGAGAGCAACACGCTTCATTCTCTGAGAATCACTCTCAGCGCGGCTTATGATGCTGCTCGCTTCCTCATTTGCTTTCTCCTTGATGATATCTGCCTGCTTCTCGGCGTTTTCTCTGGAGTTCTCGATTATCTCGGAAGCCTGAACTCTGGCTTCGTCGATAGCCTGCTTGCTCTCCTCTTCGTGCTTCTTTGCTTCTTCTTCGGCCTTGGAAGCCTCGTCGATAGAAGCATTGATCTGCTCCTGTCTCTTATTTAACACAGGAAGGAGAAGCTTCTTAAAGAGTAATCTGATAAAGAAAAATGCAACTGCAAGATTAGTCAGTGTAAAGAGTGCAGTTACTGCATATCCGCCCATCTGGTCAGCCGAGAACAGCGAAGGCTCGGATTCGATCACCAGTAAGAGCGGTGTCAGGATAATAGGATTCATCTTACTTTAACTCCCCTTTACTTATCACTTAACTACGAAGATCAGGAGCAATGCTACAACGAGAGCATAGATACATACTGACTCGATGAATACGATAGCCATGATCATAAGTGTCTGGAGCTTGGATAATATCTCAGGCTGCCTTGCACCTGCCTCAACTGCGTGTCCGGCAACGATACCCATACCGAGTCCGCATCCGAGAGCTCCGAGACCGATTGCGAGGCCCGCACCGAGTACCGCGAATGTCTTAGCTGATGTCTCAAGCAACATAGGTGCCAACATGATTAATTCCTGCATTATATTTACCTCCGAAAATCATTACCTTATTTCTTATCAAGCCGCAACTGCAGCTTCTTCACTTGTGTTCTTCTTAGCCTTTTTCTTCTTCTCGAAAAGCTCCGGATGCTCCTTATATTCGTGTCCGACCTCAACTATCTCACCGATATAGGACATCGTAAGATATGAGAATACGATCGCCTGAAGGATTCCGTCACCGATATCAAACCACAGACCGAATACGCCGGGTAAGAAAGCGGGGATGATAACGCTCAGGAACTTCATGAATACGAATGCACCGAATACATTACCGTAAAGTCGAAGTGCGAGCGAGAGCGGCTTGATAATAAAGTCGAGTATCTTAAAGGGAACCATGATCGGAATAGGATGGATCATATAGATACCGAGTGACTTTAAGCCGACGAATCTTACGGATACATAGATAACATAAGTTATAGCAACGACTGCAAGAGCTACCGGGAAAGCGATATTCTTAGCCGGGGGCGATATCTCGAAAGCGGATATCACGTTACAGCCCGCTATGACAAATCCGAATGTAGCGATCATAGGCGCTACATGCTCTGCCTCTTTCCTGTTCATACCGAGATCCATAGCCGTCGATATAATAAGACCGACGAGCATCTCAAGTACCATCTGAGTCTTTCCGGGCTTGAGCTGCGGTTTTCTAGCCATACGGAATATAAGGAACAATACCAGCGCTATGGCGATCCAGGATACGATCACAGCATCCGTAAGAAGAACCTTAAATCCGTTTCCAATCTCGAAATAATGCTTCCACGGAAGGATCGACTTATTGATCTCTTCGCCGATATCACCGATCTTAACTTCTTCGATGAAATGCTCCTTGAACGACTCGCAGAACTCTTGAAGCCATGAGCCCGAACTAAGGAGCATGATCATTTCACTCACAATATCACCTCTAATCCATTTCCTATAAGTAAAATTATATTACTCCAACAAAAATGCCGATATAGTCATATCGGCAAATCTGTCGTATTAAGACTCGATTAATTTGTGCCAAATAATCTGTCACCTGCATCGCCCAGACCCGGAACGATATATGAGTGATCATTGAGCTTTTCGTCCCTTGCAGCGCAGAAGATACGCACATCAGGATGATCCGTTACTACTCTGTTGATACCTTCAGGTGCTGCGATAAGGCACATGAACTTGATGTTCTCGATACCGCGCTTCTTAAGGAAAGTGATGGCTGCCGACGCTGATCCGCCCGTAGCGAGCATGGGATCCAGGAGGATGACCTCTCTCTCAGCGATATCCTCAGGGAGCTTGCAATAGTACTCTACAGGCTCTACCGTAACGGGATCTCTGTAAAGGCCGATATGTCCTACCCTTACGTTCGGGATAAGCTCGACCATACCGTCTACCATACCAAGACCTGCTCTTAAGATGGGAACGATAGCGATATCCTTACCTGCGAGCATCTTTACCTTAGCTGTCGCAACAGGAGTCTCGATCTCGACTTCCTTCATGGGAAGATCTCTCGTTACCTCATAAGCCATGAGCATTGCGATCTCCGATACAAGCTCACGGAACTCCTTTGTGCTCGTGTTCTTATCACGAAGGAGCGATACCTTGTGCTGAATGAGCGGATGATCAAATACGAATACGTTATCTGCCATAAAACTTCCCTCCTTAAAGGATCACTTAAAGAATTCTTCTTCCTGAGCCTTGATGTCATTTACGCGGACAGCATGTCTGTCACCTGCAAACTCCTCATCAAAGAAAGCATCTACCATTGCAAGAGCTACAGCCTGACCTGTTACTCTGGCACCGATAGCCAATACCTGAGCATCATTGTGCTGACGGCTCATCCTAGCAGTATATTCATTGCTTCCGAGTCCGCATCTGATACCCTTGAACTTATTTACTACGATGGAGATACCGATACCTGTACCGCAAATAGCGATGCCTCTTTCGGCTCTGCCCTCAAGGATATCATTACCGATCTTCTGCCCTGCTTCTACATAGCTGAAAGGAACATCGGCGCTCTGTGCACCTCCGTCCAATACCTCAAAGCCCTTCTGCTCGAGATGAGCCTTGACCTTCATACGAAGATCGTATCCTGCGTGATCTGATGCGAGTGTTACTTTCATATATCTCTCCTTATGTGTTTAAAATGCTTATTACCTGCGGAATAATCTCCGACGATATCACCGTTACCGTAAAGCTTGTACTTATAGGATACTAATCCTTCAAGTCCTACGGGACCTCTGGCATGAAGCTTTGATGTACTGATACCAACCTCAGCACCGAAGCCGTATCTGAATCCGTCGGCAAATCTAGTTGAGCAGTTCCAGAGAACGCTGCCCGAATCAACGGAATCCATAAATGACTCAGCCTTCGCCTTATCTTCAGTAATGATAGCGTCGGTATGTCCGGAGCCGTATTCATTGATATGATCGACAGCCTCGGAAAGACCGCTTACGAGCTTGATAGATACCTTGTAATCAAGATATTCGTGGTGCCACTCCTGCGCCTTTTCACATCTGAACATCTGAGACACTTCATCATCTCCGAAGATCTCTACGTCATTTTCACGGAGCATAGCTACGAGCTTAGGCAGAAGGCTTGCCTTGAGATCTCTGTCTACAAGGATAGTCTCGGTAGCATTACAAACGGATACATACTGAGTCTTAGCGTCGAGTACAACCTTTAAAGCCTTTTCCTGATCACAGTCAGCGGCGATATAAGTATGACATACACCGTCGGCATGACCCATTACGGGTATCAGAGTGTTCTTCATAATGTACTGAACGAAAGCATTCGATCCTCTCGGAATGATAAGATCAATATACTTATCGAGCGCGAGCATGGCATTAACATCTTCTCTGGTTGTAATAAGATGAAGCCATCCCTCGGGAAGTCCTGCCCCGACACCTGTCGTATAGATTATCTCGGCAAGGATCTTATTTGTATTCTCAGCTTCCCTTCCCCCCTTAAGGAATACGGCATTACCGCTCTTAAGGCAGAGAGATGCAATCTGAACAAGAGCATCGGGACGTGACTCAAAGATGACACCGATAACTCCGATAGGGCAAGTAACACGATAGAGCTCGAATCCGTCATCCAAAGTAGTATGAAGGAGCTTCTTACCTACGGGATCTTCAAGTCCTGTAAGGCTCTTGATGCCGTCAGTAACCTCATTAAGTTTCTTTGAATCAAACTTAAGTCTCTTCAAAAGAGGAGTCTCAAGACCTTCTTCCTCAGCCTTCTTAAGATCAGCCTGATTAGCTTCAAAGATCTTATCGGAAGAATCATTAAGAGCCTTGGAGATCTTTATAAGGGCTTCATTCTTGATATCGGCAGTAAGAACTGCCATAAGATGCGACGCTTTTTTAGCCTGAGCGGCTGAAATCGTTAGATCGGACATAATAATACCCCTTTTATTTCTCATACGATTATAACACTCATGTTACATTGATTTGTGAACAAATTCAGTCAAAGGGAATTTATTTCTTGACATATTCGGGCCCGATATCATGTGTAAGTAATGAACATTTTTGTTCATAATGTTCATAACTCTGTCGATAACTGAAAAACAATACTTCTATCATCGAAGTATCTGTCAAGCCTTGATGTTATTGGCTTGGTGATTGTGAACACTTTGTGTTACCAAACAATTACACTAATATTTCAGTCTTGTTAACGCCCGATTAATAGGGATTTTGCACCATTCGAACACACGTTCAAACATTACGTGTCCACGACACAAGGACAATAAATTCACGAAAAAAGGTATTGACAATACTATTCCGGAAACATCGGAATAGTTTCCTGTTTCTGCTATAATAATCGATATGAAAATCACAGTAACAACGCTCTTTGGTCTTGAGAGTTTAGTAAGAGAAGACCTTACTGCGATCGGCTATGATCGCGAGCAGATAACCGTTTCAGACGGTGTAGTAACACTTGACGTTTCCGACGGCAACTGGTCACTTGACGTTGCGCGTGCAAACATGTGGGTCAGACGCGGAGAACGTATCTTTTTTGAAGTCGGTTCATTCTTTGCCGACAGTTTTGAGCAGTTCTTTGATGAGACTCAAAAGCTTCCCTGGAATGATTTTATTCCTCAAGGGTACGAGTTCATCGTCAACGGATTCTCCAGAAAATCAAAGCTTTTCGGAATAAGCGCGCTTCAGAGCCTTTCGAAAAAAGCGATAGTCAAGTCACTTTGCACGGCAAGAGGCATAGGCGATAATGGTATCATCTCAGAAGACAGGAACAAAGGAACCGTCAGGATCCAGTTCGGAATAGTTAATGATAATGTCCGCATGATGATAGATACTTCAGGCGACGGTCTTCACAAGAGAGGCTACAGGCCACTGACTCATGAAGCGCCTATCAGAGAGACACTGGCATCCGGCATGGTATCACTTTCGAGATACAGACCTTTCGGCTATGAAGCTCTGGTGGATCCTTTCTGCGGTTCCGGAACGATTCTTATCGAAGCAGCACTTATGGCAGCCGATGTAGCTCCCGGTAAGAACAGGCACTTCAGCTACGAAGCTCTTCCCTACATCGGGTCCAAAGCTCGTGAGACCGCACTTGAGGAAGCGCTCGATAAGGAGGATCTTACACCTCCTGACGATATCTTTTACTTTGGTTCTGATATCGATCCCAAGGCTGTATCAAATGCAAAGATCAATGCTAAAGCCGCAGGCGTAGACGCTTTTATCAAGTTTGCCGTCGCAGATGCCGAGACCAGAACTCCTTCGGCCCTTGCTAAGATCACAGGCATGGACAGACAGCTCGTCCTTACAAATCCTCCCTACGGTGGTCGCCTCATGACTCCTGAGGAAGCTGATGAGATCTATAAGATGATCAGCAGGACCTACCTTACCAATAAAGGCACCTGCCAGAAAGGCATCAGACTTTCTGTCATTTCGCCTGATGATTCTTTCGAGAGAGCGATAGGACACAAGGCCGATAAGCGAACAAAGCTCTATAACGGTAATATCAAGTGCCAGCTCAATAACTTCTACAAACTCTGATCCTTCATTAAGATAGACACACAAAAAGATCCGCTCTCTTATGAGAACGGATCTTTTATTATCTGTTATCTTCTACTCTGCTTATGCAGCGGGATTAGCTGAAGCGGCAGTAGGCATATTCGAATATACAGGGATAAAGAATGTGACATTGGTATTGATCATACCGCCGTTATTATATCCGTTATACATCCTTACGCCTTCGTTATATGCGGATGCAGTAGCACACATATACTGGTGACCGCCTCTTGAATAACTGCTGTCAAGACGTGTATTAAATCGCATGAAGTAGATAGTATTCTGACCGCAGTTGAGATAATTATTGTTGATCCACTTAGAACCGTTAGTGAGAGACTTCTCAGGAGTATTCCAGGGAATATTGTATCTCTGGTTAAATTCAGCCGTAGCACCATTATGTGCAAGATTAAGGCCTCTCATTGCCGCACCGGAACCGTTTGTAGCACCGATATTGAAATGGTTGTAATAACCTGTAGATCCGTTCGAGGAAACACTACCGTTGATTCCGCACTCCTGAATAGCATGAGCAGCGACAAATACAGGGTTAACTCCTGAGCTTACACCGGATACGTAGATCGTCTGCTCCATACCCTGAAGGTATGTACCGTTACAGATACCGCTGAGAGCGGAAGAAGTAACATTACCTGCACCGGAATAACGAAGATCAGCGAACTGGAATACAGCTGTCTCAGTCATCTGGCTTCTGGGATCCATAAAGTAAGCAACGCAGTCACGTGTAGCATTTACCCATCCGCCTGCATCTGCGACCCATGTACGGCTGGAATCTTTATACTCGGAAGGAGCGGATGCAGAAACGAGTGATACATCATCTGCTGTCTCAACATTAAGTGCGCTGTTCCAGTCACCGCAGTCTACCGCATTGAATCTCCATGCGGGATGTGCTACATGAAGAGCACGAAGATACGGCTTATATGATTCAGGGAAAGACGAGATGCTGCTCTCGAAAGCCTGATCAAGAGGACAGTTTACATAAGGCTGAACATTTGAAGGATAAGACGATGTCTCGGATACTGCAGATGAAGGAGCCGCAGAAGATGTTGAATCACTCTGACGGAATGCATCAGCAGTGCTTCCGGGAGCAGCAGAACCTGCGGGAACAAGTCTGATCTCGATTGCCTCAAGTCTGTAAGCATAACCTGCACTACCTGAAGGCTGTCCGTTATATGCCCAATCGAGCCATCCGATATTCTGAACGTGTGTACGATAGTAGATATCGTAATTGGAAGCATTATCACCCGTAAGCTCGATCTGAATAGCCTCAAGTCTCAATGACTGACCTGTAGTACCACTCACATCACCATTCTCTTTCCAAGTAGCTTCCCATCCGATGTTCTGGATATGTGTTCTGTATCTGACGCCAACGCCCTCAACATTGTTGATAGCGATCTTGATACCTTCAAGTCTCAAGGACTGACCTGTAGTACCTGAAAGATTACCGTCAGCTACGAAGTTCTGCCAACCGATATTCTGGATATGAGTACTGTATGAAAGACCATCCAGAGTCGAAGGTGTGGGCGTGGGAGCTGCAGCAGATGAAGAAGCTGCGGCAGATGAGGAACCGTCACCCAGAGAAGCGGGAGCCTCGGAACCCTTGGGAAGGATCATGATACAAAGAGCTTCCTGTCTTAATGCGAATCCTTCTGTACCGGATCTTTCACCGTTCTTAACCCAATCCATCCAACCGATGTTCTGAACGTGAGTACAGTAATATACATCGTAATTTTCCGCTTCGGAACCGGTAAGTCTGATCTCGAGAGCCTCGAGTCTCTTTGACTCACCTGTTGTACCTGACTGCTCGCCGTTAGCGTGCCATGTCTCCTCCCAACCGTAATCCTGGATATGAGATCTGTACTCAATGCCGAGATCCTTATCGGTCGTAAGGGTAACAGTCAATGCCTCGAGTCTTAATGAGCGACCCGTTGTTCCTGCGATAGCACCGTCAGAAACAGCATCCTGCCATCCGTCGTTTTGTACGTGCGTTGCGTAGCTTACAGAGATCCCTTCAGCGCTCTCTGCATTTACTGTCTTGCCGGGAACAGTGAACATTGAGAGCGATAAGGAAGCAACTAATGCTGCGCAAACAACAGAGATTCTTCTTTTTAACATAATTACTCCATTTACCTTTCGTTTATAATTCCCCTGATAGCATTATAAACTTTCCTTTTTATAACCCTATTAATACGGCTTTACATTCAGATGATATTCTTGATCCCGTCACATATACGGCCGGCAACCACGGGATTGTTCATCGTGTAAAGATGTATACCGTCACAACCTGAAGTCAGAAGATCGATTATCTGACTTATCGCATAGTACATACCTGCATCAAAGAGAGCATCCTTATTGTCCTCATAGCGCTTTATTATCTTCTCGAAAGCAGGAGGCAAGGATGCACCGCAGGTAGTGACCATACGCTTGATCGATGTTGCGGAAAGACAAGGCATGATACCGGGCGTGATCGGGACATCAATACCGGCTATCCTTGCACCTTCCACAAAATCGTAGAAATAACTGTTATCAAAAAACAACTGCGACAGCAGGACTTCCGCTCCCGCATCGACCTTTTTCTTAAGATCCCTGAGATCGCTCACTCTGTCCTTTGACTCGGGATGAGCCTCAGGGTAACATGCACCTGCAATACAGAAATCAGTTCTCGGTCTAATATACTCTATCAATTCACTTGCGTGTTCAAATACACCCTTTGGGGCAATATTGGGGTTTCTGTCTCCCCTTAATGCGAGGATATTCTCGATCCCGTTAGCCTGAAGTTCCTTGCAGAAGCCGTCTATCTCAGCCTTATCGTAAGTAAGACAAGTAAGATGAACTACGGGCTCAACGTGATACTGCTCCTTGATCTTTCGCGCGATGGCGATCGTCTTGTTGTTATTTGAGGATCCGCCTGCACCGAAAGTAACGCTGATATAGTCAGGCTTTAAGTCACAGAGTATCTCCAAAGTAGCATCGATATTGTTAAGTTCCTCTTCGTGCTTTGGAGGAAAGATCTCGAAAGATAAGACTCGTCCTTCCTTCTTATATATCTCACTGAGTTTCATAACTGCCCTCTCGCATACTAAAGTTTAAAAGTTTATACTGATTAATAATTATACACTAATATCCTCAGAGGCAAACAAATGTCATATATCACAAAAACACTGGATAATTTCGACCCGCGAAAGATCGCTGAGAGCGGTCAGGCGTTCAGGATACATCCTATAGACGATTCTCATGTCGAACTTGTCGCTTTCGGCAGGTACCTTCAGATAGCAGATCTTGGCAAAGACGAGTACGCTTTTTCATGCGGCGAAGCAGAATTCAATGATATATGGCTTCCCTACTTTGACCTTGATACCGACTACAGGAAGATAATCAAGTCAATAGACAAACAGGATACGTACCTCATGGATGCCGCCGCGTACGGAAAGGGCATCAGGATATTAAGACAGGATATCTTTGAGATGGTCATAAGCTATATCATCTCCCAGCGAAGATCCATACCATCGATCACGACATGCGTAGACAGATTAAGTGAAAGATACGGAAAGAAGATCAAGGCACCAAAACTGTCTTCCCCGTTTGTAACTCCCGCAAAAGACGTTTACTATGCTTTCCCTACTCCGAACGAGCTCAAAGATGCAACATCGGAAGAGATCTCTTCGATCGGCGCCGGATACAGGACTCCCTACATATTATATGCCGTTGAAGACTTCGTATCAGGCAAGCTCGATCCTGATGCCTTGTCCCTACTTCCCGACGATGAACTCTATTCCGTCCTGACATCAATGTTTGGCGTAGGTGTCAAAGTCGCCAACTGCATCATGCTCTTTGCATTTCACAGGACGGGACGCTTCCCCGTAGACGTGTGGGTACAACGAATTCAGGATAAATACTATAACGGATCTTTCGACTACGGCAGATACCCTGAGACTGCAGGTATAATGCAGCAGTTCATGTTCTATTACGAAAGGCTCGAGGATTCACACAAATAAAAAACAGGAGCTTTACGCTCCTGCCTTTCTTCCTTTTTCAAATGCCGATATATTACCCGGTATCGTCTTAGGTTTAGCAGCGAACGCTTCCTCGATCGCTTCTCTCCAGAGTTGTTCATCGACTCCGAGATAATTAGAAAGAGCACCCATCATAACGATGTTGACCGCCTTGGATGTACCAACCTCCATAGCAAGATCGAGTGCATCGATCTCAACGATCTTAGTACCTTCGGAAGCAGACTTACTTAATGCTTCACCGATATTTTCCGGGTACTGCATCTGACCCATAAGTACAGGAAGAGACTTGATCTGCTGGTTATTGATGATCATTACGCCTTCCTTCTTAAGAAGAGCTGCCCAGCGAACTGCCTCTACTTCCTCGAAAGCAAGAACATAGTCTGCAGTACCGTCCTCGATGATAGGAGAATGTACCTCCTCACCGATCTTTACATAAGTAATAACGGAACCGCCTCTCTGGCTCATACCGTGAACCTCGGATACCTTAACATCAAGACCGAGCTTCAGAGCAAGTATACCGAGGAGCTTACCTGCGATAAGTGTTCCCTGTCCTCCGACACCGGCAAGGACGATCGAAGCTTCAAGATTTCCCATTATGCTTCTCCTCCTTTCTTAAGAGCATCGAATTTGCAGACATTGACACAAAGTCCGCAGTTATTACATGATTCAGTATCGATAACAGGCATATGGTCCTCACCGAATGTGAGAGCAGGACACATGATCCTGCCGCATGCTCCGCACTTCTTACACTTCTCGTAATCAACTTCTACATTGATACCTCTTACGGCCTTACCCGTATGGATAAGAGCACAAGGTCTTCTGGCGATCACTACGGATACGCTCTCGCGTGCGAGCTCTTCCTTGATGACCTTTTCGGTCTCAGCCATATCAACCGGATCAACAACACGGATAGCTTCAGGAAGCACACCAACACTCTCACAGAGCATCTCAAGACTTACCTGAGGAGCCTTCTCAAGACGGATATTAAGTCCCGTAGAAGGATTCTGCTGATGTCCTGTCATACCCGTGATGGAGTTATCGAGGATGATGAGAGTCATCGAGCTCTCGTTATATACTGCGTTCATGAGATTCGTGATACCTGAGTGAAGGAATGTTGAATCACCGATAACGCCGACAGTCTTTCTGGAGTCTTCTCCGTCTGTAGCTTTATCAACACCGTGAGCCATACCTACGGAAGCACCCATACAGATAACGGCATCTACAGCCTGCATAGGAGGAAGAGCGCCGAGTGTATAGCATCCGATATCACCCATTACGTTTACGCCGAGCTTATGAAGGACCATGAAAAGTCCCTTATGAGGACAACCTGCACAAAGGACCGGAGGACGTCCGGGAGCTAAGGGCAGATCAGTTACATCAAATGCAGGTACAGGCAAAGGTCTGTCTGTAAGAGCTCTCTGAACAAGTCTTGTTGTATATTCACCCTGAAGAGTAAAGAGTTCCTTACCTTCACACTTGACACCGAGAGCCTTGATCTCAGTCTCAAGGAAGGGATCGAGTTCCTCTACTACAACAAGTCTTTCAACCTTTGCAGCAAACTCCTTGATAGTCTTCTCAGGCAGAGGCCATACCATACCGAGCTTTAATACACTTGCATCGGGGATAGCGTCACGAACATACTGATAAGCTGCACCCGATGTGATGATACCGATCTTCTTGTTTCTGATCTCGAGCTGATGCATACCGACCTTAAGATCGGCATCACAGTCGTTGATGATCTTTCTTGTACGATCCTCTACTACTACATGCTTACCGATGGCATTAGCAGGCATCATGACGTACTTCTTGGGATCCTTAACATACTCCTTAACCGTGATGGGAGCAGGCTCACCCAGGTGAACTATACTTCTAGAATGAGATACACGCGTGTGAAGTCTCAAGATAACGGGAGTATCGTACTTCTCGGAAAGCTCGAAAGCATATCTTGCAAATTCCTTACACTCCATGGAATCAGCAGGCTCGAGCATGGGAACTTTCGCAGCACGTGCATAGTTACGTGAATCCTGCTCATTCTGGGATGAATGCATTCCGGGGTCATCGGCTACACAGAAAACGAGTCCGCCGTTAACTCCTGAATAAGATACGGTAAAAAGAGGATCGGCACATACATTCATTCCGACATGCTTCATACATGTCATGGCACGTGCTCCTCTGATAGAAGCTCCTATGGCAGCCTCAGCGCCAACTTTCTCATTAGGAGCCCACTCACAGGCGATCTCTTTGTATTTAGCTATAGTTTCGGTGATCTCCGTACTGGGAGTTCCGGGATATGAAGAAACGAACTTAACGCCCGCCTCAAAAGCACCTCTGGCAACGGCTTCGTTACCCAGCATAATCTCTTTCATAGTAATAACTCCTTTGCTTTCTGCAACATGAAACATTATATCACAGATTTTTTTAGAATACCGCTTGACACGCCCACAGTTCATCAGTATAATCATTCATGCTTAACAACTAAGTCACGCGGACTTGTTGGAATTGGCAGACAAGCAAGACTAAGGATCTTGTGCCAGCGATGGCGTATGGGTTCAAGTCCCATAGTCCGCACCAAGGAAGCCTCGGTAGAAATATCGAGGCTTTTCTTTTGCCTTATTTTCCCTTCTATTTCGACAAATAAAAAAGCTTCCGGATCAACCGAAAGCTTTCATGTTCTTTTTTATCTCTATAAAGTCCTTTATGGCCTGTACGCCTATCTTAAAGATCTTCTTGAAGTTTATAGAGTTAACGCCTCCCTGTCTCGGCCTGAACGTCACATGAACGAATCTGACCTTTTCCTTAAACTTAACAAAGCAGGTCGTGAGGATAACATTAGGGAGATTATAGTTCTCGGGCATAACCTTCAGATACTTATTTACGAGCTCGCTCTTCATGAGCCTAAAAGGAGCGTTGGAATCGGGCATCTTAACGCCAAACATGATCCTCAGGAGCGTTAGGAGTGTATGCTCTACAAATACTCTTCCCTTACCGTCCTGTCTGTCGCTCCTGTCGCCTATGATCGCGTCATATTGCTCTCGCATATCCCAGAACGCATCAAACTCCGATGGTAATGTCTGACCGTCTGAATCAGTCTGAAAGATATAGTCGGCGCCGTGTTCGATAGCATACCTGTATCCGTAGAGTACGGTAGAACCATGTCCGCCGTTGGGCTTTGTCTGAGCGAGCAGAAGAGGCCTGGTCTCGGCAGCCTTACACAACATCTCATAGGTATTGTCCTTACTGCCGTCATTTATGATAACGAGTCTTGAATCACCCGTTTCATTATACCTTTCAACGACCGGGTACCAGTCCTCTATAAGTGCCTCTATATTCTCCGACTCGTTATAAGCCGGAACAACTATATATAAAGTATTCATGCTTCCCTCCACCGCAGCTATATTACCATAAAAAAGTCGACTGCCGTTACTGACAGTCGACTTTCATCATCTTGTGATAAAGATATCAGTTCTCTTCATCCCTGACACTCTTCTTCCTTACTACGAATACGAAGCCGGAAGCAGCGAACATTACGACAGCAAGGAGTGCAGATGTGGAGATCTTGCTCTCACCCGTTGTTACGACTGAGCCGTCCTCATTTACTGTGAGGATCAACGTACGTGTAGAACCGTCATCCATCGTGATCACGACTCTGTGTCTGCCTGCACCGAGTGTTCTCGCATATTCCTCGTTTACCGTTACGGTATTGTCGGAATTAACGGTGTAGTTATCGGAAGATATCTCCTTACCGTCGATCAAGAGAGAACTTACGGATGCGGGTGTAGGTGTAGGAGTAGCAGTATCACCTGCTCTGGGATCAGCAAGATCCTGCATGACTACTCTCTCTACGAGCTGGTCTTGAGGCGTACCCTCTACCCAGATAGTTCCGTCATTTCTTACCTCGAAGTTGATCGACTCGGCAATAAGGAATCCTCTGGGAGCGATCGTCTCAGTAAGAACATATCTACCAACGGGAAGTCCGTGGATAAGAGCCGAAGACGAAGCTACGGTCGTGAAAGTAACCTTATCAGCTGCAACTCCAAGACCGGAAGCAGGAAGACCGTTCTGAGTAACAGTAACACCTGCAGTTAAGAAATTCGTTGTAGTGCCTGCAGCATTGGTGATAGTAAGAACCGCACCGTCGATCTCCGCACCTGCGATATCCTGCTTACTGATCTCAACATCCATTGCACTTACAAAGACAGTAGTAGTTGTTGTTACCTCAGTTGTTGTAGTTGTAGTAGTTGTTGTTGTTGTCGTCTCGCTTTCAGAGCTTGAAGGCGTTGTCTCACTGGACGAAGGAGTCGTCTCAGAGCTCGAAGGTGTTGTAGGCTGCGTAGGAGCTGTGGTAGCCTCGTAGTCATTTGTGATCGTTACTGTAGAAGTCTGACCACCGACTACATCTACAGTAACGGAACCGTTTCCTGTAGCAGTCCACTGATAGCCGCCGATAGCAGCACTTGTAGCATTCTCAGTGATCGTATACTGACCGGGTACAAGGTCTGTAAGAGTCGCAGTACCTGCACCTGTGATAGTAACGATCTGAGATGTTCCGTCAGGAGCCGTTACGGTGAACTGATAGTCGAGCGAAGAAGCCGATGCGGGAGCACCTGCACCGAGTACCTTCTCGATCGTAAGCGTTCCGAGCATTTGACTATACGTATTTACGACTGTTACCGTCTCGGAATCAGGTGTAGCCGTTGTAGCATCATCGTCGAGTGATACTGTTCTCTCACCTGTTACGCTGAGTGTGTAACCCGATACGGAGATACCGTCACGAACCTCAGTAACCTGATAATCACCTGCAGGAAGTCCGGTAAGGGATACAGTAGTTCCGGGAGTAACAGTGATAGCGATAGGGTTAGCATCAGTTACGACATTACCCTGATCATCAAGTCCGTAATATGTATCGCCGCTCTTAACGTTGAATACATAAGATGAAGGTACCGATGCTCCGTTAGCATTTACTACCTTAGCGAGGTTAAGTGTACAACCTGCGGAAGGAACAGGAAGAGCATTATCCACCATCACTACGAGAGGTGTGCTGCCTGAATTATCTATCCTTGCATCTGTACCGCTGACTGTTACCGTACCATTATCAACTGTGAACGAGATAGTAGTAGTTACGTAGTAGTATCCTGCATCAGGATGAGAAGGAGCTACAGTCTCTTCGAGAGTATAAGTACCGTCAGGAAGACCAACGAAGCGGCTGGGTGTAGAACCGGTGATGAAGTAGATAGCCGTGTCACCGTCAGTTATGGGAGTATGGCTTGAATTAGCTCCTCCCTGGAACTGCGATTCGCTGAATGTAACTGCAGAACCGCCGGTCGTTACACCGGTCAAAGTGATCTGAGCGCCTTCGATCTCTACGTTATTGGTATCGACCTTACTGAAGTCTACATCAGTCGCAGGAACTGCAGGTCTGTCATATACATTCGTAAGAGAAAGGGCAAGCGAGTCGTTAGCAATAAGGTCACCGCTTATAGTCTCGTTAGCACCATGGCTGAATGTGTATGTCTGTGCAGGAGTCGATCCTGAGATATAGATAGCCTCATTAGTCTCGCTAACCTCATACGAACCAACGGGTACTGTGAAAGTCTTGCTCCACTCCATTGTTCCGTCAGTATGGTTGAGCTGAGCAAGAGTGATATGAGCTTCATCGATATTCGTCGTGAATGTTCCGTCAGCCTTCAAATACTCACCTGTTGTCGTATTCTGAACAACGAAGTACAGATCGTCACCTGCTGCCTCAGTTTCTGTAACTGCACCGCCGAATGTCTTAGTGAATGTAAGCGTACCTGTTTCAACGGTAGGAGTTGCATAATTGTTAGTCATTGACAGAGCAAGTGTGTTTCCGTCTGTAAGTGTACCTGTAGTAGTATCGTCTGCACCATGACTGAATGTATATGTCTGTGCAGGAGTTGTACCTGAGATGTAGATAGCCTCATTAGTCTCAGTTACCTCATATGCGCCTGCAGGAACATTACTGAACGATGCTGTCCAAACCATCGTGCCTGCTGTATGTGTGAAGCAGGAAGAAGTAAGAGTGATATGTGCCTCAGCCTCATTGGTTGTAGTTGTTCCGTCAGCCTTCAAATACTCACCTGTTGTCGTATTCTGAATTACGAAGTACAGATCATCACCTGATGCCTCAGTCTCAGTTACATCACCACCGAAAGTCTTAGTGAATGTAAGATCACCCTTAGGAGCAGTATAGGTATTTGTAAATGCTACGGAGCCTGCAGCTGTTTCAGTAACAGTTGCATCAGCTGATGTTGCAGGAGTCGTTACACATGTATACGAAGTATTAGAGCCGTTAACGGACTCGGATACCGTATATGTTCCGACCTTAACATCGGAGATCGTATAGGTGTATGTATTACCTGTCTTGACCCAACCCGTTGTTGCATAGTTCGCATCGAGTGTTACCGTAGCGATCGAATTAGCCGCAGGGCTGATCGTAAATACGATTCCGCCGAGAGATGCAAGATCTGTCTCGTCGCCCGCAAGTGTCTTTGTGATAACGAGATCATTAGTAGGTGTTTCGTAGATATTTGTCATGGAGAGTGCAAGAGAGTTGCCGGCAGTAAGAGCACCGCTTGTAGTCTCGTTTGCACCATGGCTGAATGTGTATGTCTGCTGAGGCTGTACACCGTTAATGTAGATAGCCTCATTTGTCTCAGTAACTTCATAATTACCGGCGGGTACCGTGAATGTCTTGCTCCATACCTTTGTGCCTGCTGTGTGGTTCAGCTGAGCAAGTGTGATATGAGCTTCATCAGAGTTGGAAGTAAATGTTCCGTCAGCCTTGAGGTACTCACCTGTCGTTGTATTTTGGATAACGAAGAACAGATCATCACCTGCAGCCTCTGCCTCTGTTACATCTCCGCCGAATGTCTTTGTAAATGTAAGCGTTCCGTCCGTAGGAGCGGGGGTGTCATATACATTTGTAAGAGCAAGTGCGAGCGAACCGCCGCCTGCAAGATCACCGCTGATGTTCTCATTAGCACCGTGGCTGAATGTATATGTCTGAGCAGGAGTCGTACCGTTGATGTAGATCTCCTCATTTGTCTCTGTAACTGTATACGTACCGGCAGGTACTGTGAACGTCTTGCTATATACAAGGCTGCCTGCGCTCTTCGTCAGCTGAGAGATCGTAATATGTGCTTCGTCGATATTTGTCGTGAACGTACCGTCAGCCTTGAGATACTGGTTAGGCGTTACGTCAGTTCTCGTGATGACAAAGTACAGATCATCGTTTGCGATCTCAGTTTCTGTTACATCGCCGCCAAATGTCTTTGTGAAAGTAAGAGTTCCGTTTGTAGATGTATACGTATTCGTAAACGCTGCAGATCCTGCGGCTGTAGTCGTAACTGTAGCCGAAGCTGATGTTGCAGGCGTAGTTACACATGTATACGAAGAATTAGATCCGTTAACGGACTCTGTTACCGTATATGTGCCGACCTTAACATCAGAGATCGTATAGGTATATGTGTTACCTGACTTAACCCATCCTGTTGCAGCATAGTTCGCATCAAGCGTTACCGAAGAAGTTGCATTAGCTGTGGGGCTGATCGTAAATACGATACCGCCAAGAGAAGCAGGATCAGTCTCACCTGCAAGTGTCTTTGTGATAACAAGATCATTTGTAGGTGTCTCATAGATATTTGTCATGGAAAGAGCGAGCACACCACCGGCTGTAAGGTCACCGCTTGTTGTCTCGTTTGCTCCGTGACTGAATGTGTATTCCTGCTGAGGCTGTAATCCGTTAATGTAGATAGCCTCATTTGTCTCTGTTACGACATACTCGCCTGCAGGTACGGTGAAAGTCTTGCTCCATACCTTAGTGCCGGCTGTATGGTTCAACTGAGCAAGTGTGATATGAGCTTCATCGGAGTTGGAAGTAAACGTACCGTCTGCCTTCAGGAACTCACCTGTCGTAGTATTCTGGATAACGAAGAACAGATCGTCACCAGCTGCCTCAGCCTCTGTTACATCTCCGCCGAATGTCTTTGTGAATGTGAGCTCACCTGTCGTAGGAGAAGGTGTGTTATAGATGTTCGTAAGCTCAAGAGATCCTGCAGCTGTCTTGCTGACCTCAGTCGAATCATCGATAACAGATGTAGATGAGAAAGTATAAGACTCGGAAGATCCTGCGATATGGATATCAGTATTAGTCTCTGTTACCTCATAGTTTCCGCAAGGAACAGTATATGTCTTACCCCACTCCATCGTACCTGCCGTATGATCGAGATCAGAAAGATAGATATGAGCATCTGCTTCATTAGATGTAAATGTTCCATCTGCCTTAAGATACTGGTTAGTATCAGTATTCTTGATCACAAAGTAGAGCGTTGTAGCACCTGAAGCCTCAGCCTCTGTAACATCACCGCCGAATGTCTTTGTGAAAGCCAGCTCGTTAGTAGCAACAGCATCCTCCATTGTTACTAAGGCGTTGTTGTTACCTGTAGCAACTGTTACGCCTGCACCGGGCTGAACTACGCCGTTAGTGATAGTAAATCTGATAGGAGTAGCGATATCATACTGAACTCCGTTTACAGTAGGAGCGGCAGTCTCTGTAAGAACATAGACACCATCCTTAAGTCCTCTGATAGTAGCTACGTCATCACCTGTCTTGAATGAGATTTCTGTATCAGTTACAGAAACGTCAGTAGCAGGGCCTTCAACTGTACAACCTATGAATGTAACACCATCAGTCTCAGTAGTAATGGTCAATGTAGCACCTTCAAGGTGTGTAGTTCCGCCTGCGATCACCTTATTGATATCTACATCGGTAGTATATACAGGAGTATATGAGTTATTTACGGTAACAGCATCCGTATTTCCGGCGTCGATCGTACCGGTAGAAGGAGTGATATTACCTGCAGCATAACCTGCATCGATAAGTGTCTGAGAAAGTGCCGTCTCAGTAACTTCATATCCTGCGTTTTCGGGTACGCCTCTGATGACAACAGTCTCATTAGCCTTAAGCTCAAAGCTTACAGGAGTGCCTGCTGTGAAAGAAACATTCTGAGCATTTCTGCCTGCAACGGATACTGCATATGTACCTGTAACATCAAGAGTTACATTGACCTCGTATACCGTATCTGCATCATAAGTGCTCTCGTTAGAACCGTTAACAACCTTAGTTACCTCAAGGATACCCGTAGGAACTGTATAGTTATTTGTAACTGTAATAGCCGTATCAGCTTCAGCTACGATCGCACCCTGGCCGTTATTGGTGATGCCGGTCAAGGAATAACCTGCTGCACGCTGAGCAGATGTAAGTGTCTCTGTAACAGTATACTCAGTGCCTGCAGGGATATTCGCGATAGTAATGCTCTCACCTGCTGCAAGATCGAACGTTCTTCCGGCATCTGTATAAACTGTACCACCGACAGTATATGTAACAGTACTGTTGAATGCTACGGAGATGCTGAACGACTCAGTCGAAGCATCGTTACCGGTAAGAACCTTATCGATCGTAAGAGTTCCTGCGTAATCGTCAACCATAGTTACGGTATTAGTAGACATATTTACGTTTCCGTAAGGTCCGCCCGTGATCTGACCGCCGCTTACCGTGATAGTAATATCATCGGCAAAAGCATAATCAGCAGGAGCTGTAACTTCATGGAATGTATATGTACCGTCAGGAAGATCATTGATATAGCAGTTATCACCGTCGATAGTGAATGTGAGCTTAGTGCCGGAAGCCGAAAGCGCTACATCTGTAGCACCTGTTACCTGAGTTGTCGTAAATACAACTGCGCCCTGGTTATCGACACCTGTAAGTTCAACAACTGCTCCGTCAACATACTTATTGTCATTATCGACCTTTCTGAAGTGAACATTAGTTAATACATTCGATACGGGTGTATAGGTATTTGTCATAACGAAGTTAACTGTCTCACCCGGAGTAGTACCGATATCAACATAGAAGCCGTCGATATTTCCGTCAGCGTCATAGTGAGGAGTTCCGACGTTGCTCGAAAGCGTAAGAGTATAGTCACCCGTACGGTTAGCAAGTGAACGATCCTCCAGGATCAGGTATCTTCCTGCAGAAAGATTTGTCTCGGAATAATTATATCCAAGATATACAGTCCTTCTTCTTATCAGCGTCAATTCTGTTCCATCAACACGATAGATAGTGAACCCGTAACTGTTGTTGCTACTGTGTGTACCTGCAGTACACTCCTCGGGAGTATTATCAGCAACGACCTTGGAATAACGAAGTGTTCCCTGAACGATATCATCGATGATGCTCAAAGTCTGAGTATTAGAGTCAAAAGCAATATCGTTTCGGTTTGTCGTATTCTGGACTGATACACGTCCGCCGCTGACAGTAAATGTTACGGCGCTTACACTATTGTGCAACGTATCAGGAATATGCTGCTCAGAAACGATATATGTACCGTCGGGAAGATTCCTGAACGTTACGGGACCATTATTGACCGTGAATGAGATACCGTTTGTCCCGTTGAAGACACCACCTGCATTTGAGATATTGCTAGTGGGATACCATGCAAGAGAATTATTATCATTCGAGTAATACTGAAGCAGGAATGTAACTCCGGAATAAGGAGATGTCTGACCCTGAGCATTTCTCTCGAGCTTATCAATAGCGATAGTGTATTCGTTAGTGGACTCTGTATCGTTAATAAATGTATATACACCATTTACGAAAGCGATACCGTCAGTGTTATTTGTAACCGTACCGTCTGCAGATACCGTAAACGAAGCAGATGTGATCCTTGTAGATCTGTCGGGATCGACATAACCTGCGGGGTTAGCTGTCTCAGTCAATGTATAGTGACCTACGGGAAGCTCTGAGAAGGAAACATTACCCATAGCTGTCTTAACTGTGATCTTATCTGCCGTGATAGTGGGATTACCCGTTACGGAAGAAGCAAGAACATCTACGACCGTAAGATCGGATACATCAGAAGATGTAAGCTCAAAAGTACAGTTATTGATGGGATTGCCGTTAGGATCAACCTTACAGAATTCTACAGAACCCGTATTGGGAGTGATCGCAGTGTAGTAGTTATCGAAAGAATATGTCATAGTCTCCGTAGCAGATATACCCATCGTGATGGAACTGCCTGCGGGAGCTACAGAACATGAATAAGCGGAATTGCTGCCGTCAGAAGACTCTGAAACAGTATAAGTGCCGACTGTTACGTTACTGATAACATATGTATATGTATCGCCGTCCTTATGCCAGTCGGAAGCATTAGCGGCATTAAGCGTAACTGAGTCTACACCGTTAGCAGCGGGAGAGATATCGAAAGTGATATCACTAAGCTGTGAAAGATCCGTCTCACCGTGAAGCGTCTTGCTGATTACAAGATTAGTGGAATCAGGTGTAGTTGAAGAGAAATTATAGAATCCTTCAAGGTCGAACTGGACACCCATCATGGTAAGTCCTGATCTTGAACGTGCAGCTACCGTATCAGTAGAATGCATGTAATACTCATAATCTACTACATAGGTATTAGTGGGCTCAGCATCGATTACCTGAACGTGGATCTTGATATAGCCGTCGGCATTCGTGATCGAACCGCTGGTCGTACCTGCGTTCGCCTCGGAAATAATATAGTAGTAGTCACCGGGATTATTGAGAGTGATGCTTTCGAACTGAACATTACCCGTAGCCTGATTAGATGCAGTCTTAACCGGGCTGAGTCCAGATGTGTTCGAAAGATTGATATTAATGAAATCCTGATAGCTCTTGTCCTGATTAGTCAGATCATAGAGATTGAAGGAATAGTCACCCTGCTCGATATATACAGTATTATCGGGAGTGATAGTCTCATTTGCCTGAGTAACGGCATGGTCAGCAGTAAATCCCTTGTGAAGAGCAAAGTGGATCTGATCGGTAGCTGTAGTGTTGATGAGTTCCTGGCTTCCGCCCTGATAGATGTAGTGCCACTCAGCACCTGTGTTCTTAAGATGACCGCCGGAAACGATCCAACCGGTACTGGAACCGCTTACCGTAGTAGAAGTTGTGCTGTTGGGAAGCAGTACAGTTCCGCCGATAGCCTTAAGGTCAACATTAGTAGTTGTAGATCTGATATTGAAGATGATCTTCTGGTTGATCATGCTGTCTACGTCAGAATTATAGAAGCTTATAGTATTCTCTGTTCCCAAGGATGAGTTACTGTGGGATTCACTGCTGTTTCCCTGGCTGGCTGTGTTAGAAGTACAGAAGTTCTTACCGCCATCCTCGGAAACACAGATCATGTTCAAGCTGAGAACGTTAGAATCTTCAATATTTGTGATACCGGGCTCGATGTTAAAGACAACAACCGTCGAAGGATCCTTAATCAGGCAAACACCCTGGTTATTACCGAGAACACGAGCAAGATTATCATCAACATTGATATAGACTACTCGGTTCTTATACTCTTCATAATCTATATTAATAAAGAATCTGTTTCCGTTATTGATATCACCCGTATTCTGATCATTAGGATCATATTCGGGATCATTTATCGTTCCGATCGTCAGATACTGTGAATAATCCAAAGCATAAAGGGGATTTGTTGCTCTGTCATGTATATAATCAGAAGATACCACAGTATTACCGATAATATCATTGATATTCGCATTGATAGCATCTTCAGATTTAACTATTGTATTTACGGGGCGATGGATCGAACCGTCAGAATTGACCCAAGCCTGTGAAGCATTATCAAAATAGAAATTAGACGAGTTGGCATTAAATTCAGGCTCAGTCAAGCTGTCCCACGCAGAGGGGTTAAAGCCGTTTATAACTGTCGATGTTGTTTCGATATTATATGCAGCAGCCGTCTGTCTCGAACCAAACTTGATCTGGGAACCATCAGTCATCGAACCGATCATGAACTGAGCAGTATTATTTATGAAGTCGACCTCGTTAACTTCACCGCTCTTGTTAGTAAATGTATTAACGGCATATGTGGTCTCCATGTGGCCTGCCTGCTCGAAATCGTTCGCTACGATACCGAAATCAGTGGCTCGACCGAGGATCGTTGCGTAGTTTATTGCGCTGATCGCATCAAGTGAGCCAGGAACCGCCTTACCGTCAGATATGGCACTGGGGCTGGCACTTACATTCCTTGTGAGTAATTGTACGGCACCACCGCTAAGTAATCCTACAGCAGCAAGTGCACACAAAGCTTTAGTCAAGTTCTTCTTGGTCAAAAGATTCTTCATAGACTTCCCCTTTTTATACATAGTTACGGTATTATTCACACGGTTCAGAAACAAATACAAGCAATAAATACTTTTGATTAATTTTTATGACACTTTTTTGCCACATTTTAAACATCAGGCAATCAAAAATATAGCACTCGCTATATTTATGCAAAAATATTGACGAGTGCTATATATATGATTGTTAACAAAAATGAACGGTCTGTTACTGACTCATTATCCACATAATGAATGCGAATGCAATGATTCCCAGGATGATCGCGATCGCAACTCTGAGTGCGGAGATAGGAGCCTTGCCTGCTACCTTACCCGTCTGACCGTTTACGACAAAATTGTAGACCTTACCGTTGAACTTGAAACTGGACATCCAGATCGGAGCCAGAAGATACTTGAAAGTTACCTTGTCATAAGCCGTAGAAAGATTGATCGTACCTACGCGGTCAGCATGGTATGTGCTTCTGAGCCTAGATCCCAGATGGCTCTTAAGTGTCGTCTGGATATAACCCTTAGCCTGCTCCCAACCGTCATCAAGTCCCAGTGTATATCTTTCGGCTGCAAAGCCTGAGATATATTCCGGAGAATAAGGCTTCAGCTTTGTAAAATCGAAAGTCGATACTGATCTTATACTGGGATTGGTCGTCTTGGTGCTGGCATATACTACCTGGTCATCAATGAACTCCTCGTAGATTCCCGTATATCTCCTCCATCTTACCTTAGTCTGATATCCGTCCTTAGTCTTGACCTTATACTCGAAGCCGAGCTGAGCATCGTAAGAAGATGTCGTCTCGGAATCATATGTCCAGTAAGGAAGATATATACCCGTAAAGCTTCCTGCCTCACACCCCTTCTTTGCCGCCGTAGGCGTAAAGATCTTCTTACCGAGCCAGTTCTTAAAGAGCTGAGCAGCCTTATCCTGAGGGATCTCGAAAGGCACAACGCCGCCAGGTGCCATGATATCCTCATCGTCATCTACGGGCATAACGCTCGTGGATCCGCAGAAAGGACATACACCTGCCGTCATCGCTTCATCATAAAGTGATTCGGCACCGCACATCTTACAGACGATGCTCTTCTGCTTTGTTCCCCAGTCTTTATTTGCTCTGAGCTTTGCAGTCTCGAAATCGATCTCCTCCATAGCCGTATTCGTCTCAGGCTTGGGGATAGTTCTCGAGTAACCGCAGAACTCACATGTCATCGAGAGAGTAGCAGGATCATATGTTACGGTAGCACCGCAGTTAGGACACTTTTTGTCCGTAACATCCATAGTGGTCTCATTAATGACCTTCTCTTCTTCCTGCTCTTCAATGAATTCTTCATTATCTGCCATATCTATACCTCCTTATCGTCACGCTTCCTATTATACTAGATGAATCCCGATTTATTGCTTTACCAGGAAAACAAATGAATCCGGTGCCAGAGAGATATCAAAAGATGTCCTGCCGTCATAAGGAACGATCATCTTCTCTTCCGTAGGCACCGGAGATGTCTTTATTGGCTTTACCTTATTGCCTTCAACATGGAAGCACTTGAGCTTGTGGCTTCTGTTAAGTATCAGGATAACCTCTTCGCTTCCCTTATCGATCTGCTTTCCGAAAGCATCCACTCTGTCTTCATCAAGGAACCTCCTGAAAGCCATAACATCATCTTCAGCAAGCAAAGTCTCATAAAGACCCGTACGAAGGACGGGATTTTCCACACGCAGCTTTGAAAGCTCCTGGATGGCGAGGAGCTCTTCGTTTTGCCTGCCGGTCAGCTTGCCCCAGGGATAAGTCCTTCTGTTAAAAGGATCCTTGTAGCCGTCCATCAGGATCTCGTCACCATAATAGACACACGCCGCACCGATATAACCGATCTGGATAGCATAGGCCATCCTCATCAGTCTCTCACACTCTTCCGCCATCTCGTCAGGGACGGAGATCTTCTGCTGCAGCTCTCTGCCTTCAACATCAGCAGGCTTACTGAACATCGTATATGCTCTGGGAACATCGTGAGAAGATATGAGATTCATTATGCAGTAATACGCCTGCATCGGATATCTTTCCCTGAATCCCTCCATCCTGCTGTCAAATACCTCGGCGGAGATATAACCGCAAAGGAAATCGAGAACACATTTTCTGAATGTATAACCCATGACACTGTCGTGGGTCCTGCCGAGCATAAAGTCACGATAAGAGCCGTATGAACACTTGTTGCTCGCATCTTCCCATACTTCTCCTACGAGGATACCTTCGCCGTCCGTATATGACTTCAGTGAAGTCCTCATCTGTCTTATAAAGCTGTCGGGAAGTTCATCGGAGACATCGAGTCTTATACCGCCCGCGCCTCTGCTCGTCCAGGTATCAACGATACCGCCCGCGCCGAATACGAACTTTCGATATGAAAGGCTGTTCTCATTAACGTTCGGAAGATCGGGGAATCCCCACCACGAATCGTAGGCAACTTCGCCGTCCTCAGTCCTAAAGAAGTTATACCAGGAACGATACTGACTCTCCTCGCCCGTGAGATAAGACTTATAAGCACCGATCCCTTCGTAGCGGCCGAACTTATTAAAGTACTTGCTGTCTGCGCCCGTATGACTGAATACGCCGTCGATGATCAATGTTATGCCGCGGGATCTCGCTTCTCTTTGAAGCTCGTCGAAGGCCTCATTACCGCCGAGGATGGGATCTACGTTCAGATAATCTGCGGTGTCATAACGATGCGAAGAACGTGCTTCGAAAATAGGATTCAGATACAGGATATCTATTCCGATAGCCTTAAGGTAATCAAGCTTTTCGGTTATACCGCGAAGAGAACCGCCGAAGAAATCGCAGGCCAGATAACCTGTCGAAGGCTTTCCTTCGATATCGACATCTTCATACCAGTCCTTATGGTAGATGCGTTCTTCCCTCTTGCATGAATCGGTAAGAGCTTTGATATCAAAATTACGGTCACGCGAGAATCTGTCCGGGAAAATCTGATAGATCATGGCTCCCTTCATTCTCTCGGGTGTAACGAAATCCTTATCGTATACCGTGATCTGCCATGCATACGGATACTTATCCTCATCGGCTCCGACTCTCGGGGGTTCCGAATAGACCTTGCCGCTTCCCAGCTTAGTATCCGCCTCTGCTACATAGAAAGAATATCTGTCTTCGGTATCTCTGAACTTGAACCAGTAAAAAAGCAGACCCGGCTCTATCGGGAGCATGATGCTCACCTGATATCTCTTCCTGTCTGCTTTCTTATCTATGAGACACATCGGCTCTTCATGGTATGAGAAACCATAAAGGCCGTATGTGTAACATAATGTCACGTTAGATACATCTGCAGGTGTGTCAAAATAGAGCTGTACGTCACTGCCCGTAGGACGGGCACCGAACGGCGTCCTGTATTCCGAAGACCTGGATGCGTGGAAGAACATTTCTTACTTCTTATCCTCCGTGCTCTTCTCTTCTTTAGCTGCTTCCGCCTTTACCTCAGGCTTTCTGACAGCAGGCTTCTTCGAAGTGACCTTCTTTGTCGTCTTCTTGGCAGCAGGCTTTTTAGCGGCTGTCTTCTTAGCTGCAGGCTTCTTTGAGATAGCCTTCTTGACTTCCTTTTCTACAGACTCATCGTCATCGAGCTTCACGTTAGCCGGAGCCTTTCCCGCATCGGGAAGAGGAATGCCCGTGATAAGAGAATAAAGACCTGCATATTCTCCTGCACTCTTCTTCCAAGTATAGTCACCGCTCATACCTGCCTTGATGATCTTCTCCCAGGTATCTTTGTGATTCCTGTAAAGATCACATGCATATTTGGTCGTGAAGAGGAATTCGTGTGCATTGATATTAGCGAAAGAGAATCCGTTACCTTCACCGGTGAATTCGTTATAAGGGATGACCGTATCCTTAAGTCCGCCTGTCTCTCTTACGACGGGAACCGTACCGTATGCCATAGAAACAAGCTGCGAAAGACCACAGGGCTCAAAGAGCGAAGGCATAAGGAAGATGTCGGCAGCAGCATACATCGTATGAGCAAGTCCGTTATCGAAATCTATGCACGCGCACATCTTACCGGGATTTCTTGCTGCCGTATCGGCAAGAGCTCTCTCATAGTAATTATCACCCGTACCGAGGATAACGATCTGCATGCCGTCAAAGAGCATCTCGTCAAGTACATAGAGCAGGAGATCCAAGCCCTTCTGATCAACAAGACGTGAGATCATGACGCACAATGGTGCACCCGGATTGACCTCGAGACCAAGCTGCTCCTGAAGAGATTTCTTACAAGCGGCCTTACCCTTCTTAAATGTCTTGATGTCGTACTTCATCGGGATCCTGTCGTCAGTTGAAGGATCATACTCAAGATCGTTGATTCCGTTAAGGATACCCGATACCTTGTATGCATATCTCTGAAGAGTATAGTTGAGGCCTTCGCCGTAGTAATCGGTCATGATCTCATATGCATATGTGGGCGATACTGTCGTTACGGAATTACTGTAAACGATACCGGCCTTCATGAAGTTGATCGCACGATCCTTGATACAGAAATCGTCTCTTAAGTACTCATCGGGAAGGTCGAGCATCTCTCTTACGACATCGATGCTGTGAACACCCTGATACTTAAGGTTATGAATCGTAAATACGGTCTGAACGTCGTTGTGGTAACCGTGCTTTTTGAAGTGAGCATCAAGGAGCATCGGCATCATACCCGTCTGCCAGTCGTTACAGTGAAGAACGTTCGGCTCAAAGCTCATGAAGTCACCCATGAAATCAAGGACTGCTCTCTGGAAGAAGCAATATCTCTCGATATCGAATACGTACTCAACATAGACCTGATCGAAGTTGAAATAGTATTCATTATCAACGAAGTAGAAGATCGTTCCGTTCTTCTCGAGCTGGAACAGACCTGCATAGAGAGATCTCCAACCCATGTGTACCATCTTCCATCCGAGGAACTGCAGCTCATCCTGATACTTGATCTTGATCTTCCTGTACAGAGGAAGGATGACCCTTGCATCGATATCCTGCTTATTGAGCTCTACGGGAAGTGCACCTACAACGTCAGCAAGACCGCCGACCTTTACGAAGGGACTTACCTCGGAAGAAACAAATAAAACCTTAATGTCTTTCATATCAGATACCTGCACCCTTTCCTATTACTACCGGATAATCGTGATGGCCTACGAGCCTTACGCCGGGTCTGACAAATGAGTTCTTATCAAGAATGACGTTCTCAAGATGACAGTTCTCGGAGATATGTACATCCTGCATTACAACGCAGTTCTTGATCGTAGTGTTCTTCGATACGGTAACGCTTCTGAAGATGATCGAATCCTCGACATTTCCGTAGATCCTGCAACCATCGGAGATGATCGAATCCTTAACGTCAGCATTATCAAAATAAAGCGTGGGCGCTTCGTCCTTGACCTTTGTGTAGATCGGCTCACCGCTCCAGAAAAGATCGGATCTGATCGACTCATTGAGGAGCGACATCGAAGCATTGAAGTATGTCTGTACGCTGTTGATACGAAGTGCCGTTCCGTTATATTCGTAAGCGTGAACCTTGATCTCATCGAACATCTTTACGATGGAGTGAACACCGAAGTGCATGATACCGTGAGACATCTGCTTTGAAATGATATCAACGAGCATATCTCTTCTCAGGCAGATGATACCGAGGCTCGACTTATTGGAAGCGGCCTTCTGGGGATTGAAGAGCATATCCTTTACGAATCCGTCGTTATCGACATCGAGGATATAGCTCGGTGATCCGTACTTCGTGCCGTCCCTGTTGTACATAACGGTAAGATCGGCTCCGCTCTTCTCATGAGAAGCGATCATGTCATCGAAAGTGGTATTAAGCACGACGTTACTGTTAGCAACGATAACGTATGTAGCTCTCGATGTTCTGAGGAAATCGAGTACACCTGCGAGCTCCTCGTCACCGTTATTATTCGTAGCCTCTGAATTTACATACGGAGGAAGGATATGAAGACCGTCATTCTTTCTGTCCAAGCTCCATGCGGAACCTGTTCCCAAGTGGTCCATCAGTGACTTATATTTGTTGTATGTGAGGATACCGACATTCTTTATACCGGAGTTGACCATATTTGAGATCATGAAGTCGATGATCCTGTATCTTCCCGCGAAAGGCATAGCGGACAAAGCTCGAGGTCCGGAAAGCTCTCCGAGAGAGATCTTCTTATTGTCTGCAAGTATCAGACCCATTGCATTATAGAACATATTCTAATCTCCTTTGCTTCTTGATCATCACACTCTGAAAGTGCTCTCGATAACATTCTCTTCATCCGAAACTTCGATATCGGAATCGATCATGCTGTTGGCCGGGATAACTGCATCATCCTTGATCTTGAGACCACGTTCAAATACGCTTATTCCCTCGGAGCAAAGTTTGTGATTTGTATAAGGACCTTCACCTTCGATCTTAGGTCCTGCCTTAACGTTCTTTCCTATGATCGTACCGAAATCTACGATACATCTTTCGAGATGTGCGCCTTCCTTTACGACTACACCGGGAAGGAGTACGCAGTCCTTAACGACAGCCCCCTTCTCTACTACTACCGACTCGGAAAGTACAGAATGCATTACGTCGCCGTAGATCCTGCATCCGTCGGTAAGCGCCGAATTCCTGACGCTTCCCTCGGAACCGATGAACTGCGAAGGCTTTACGGGGTTTCTGGAGAAGATCTTCCAGGAACGGTCTACCAGGTTGATCTCCTCGGGCTTATCGAGGATATCCATATTGGTCTCCCAAAGAGACGAGATCGTTCCAACGTCTTTCCAATATCCTGCGAAGCGGTATGCGTAGAGTTTCTTACCGCCGTTCAAGAGCATCGGGATGATATTCTTACCGAAGTCGTTATTCGAATCGGGATCTGCTTCATCCGTAATAAGTGCTTCACGAAGAACGCTCCATGTGAAGATATAGACACCCATCGATGCAAGATTACTCTTGGGCTGCTTGGGCTTTTCCTCAAACTCAACGATCGAATCATCACCCTCGGTATTGAGGATACCGAATCTGGGAGCTTCTTCCCACGGTACTTCGTAAACGGCTACCGTTGCATCAGCGCCCTTCTCGATGTGGCTCTTGAGCATAGCCGAATAATCCATCTTGTAGATATGGTCACCTGACAGGATAACAACATACTTAGGATTGCAGTCATCAAGGAAATCCTTGTTCTGATAGATGGCATTAGCGGTACCCTTGTACCAGTCACTCTTACCTGATCTCTGGTAAGGAGGAAGGATATAAGCGCCTGCATTATTACGGTCGAGGTCCCACGGGTGACCGTTACCGACATAGGTATTGAGTGCGAGAGGCTGATACTGCGAAAGTACGCCTACCGTCTCGATACCGGAATTTACACAATTCGACAAAGGGAAGTCGATGATCCTGTAACGGCTTCCGAAAGGAACAGCGGGTTTAGCGATCTTCTTTGTAAGAACACCTAGTCTCGCGCCCTGTCCGCCAGCAAGGATCATTGCTACTACATCAGCCTTAGCCATAAAAAACACCTCCGGTTATATGAAAAGTCACTTTTTATCTTTAGTCTTCTTAGCCGCCGCGGGCTTCTTCGCAGTTGTCGAAGCTGCCTTCTTCTTTGCCGCCGGCTTTTTGGAAGCTGCGGAAGCCGCAGGCTTCTTCGCTTTCGCCTTCTTGGGTGCTGCCTTCTTCGGATCTGCGATCTTCGTGAAGTAGATACCCGCAAGAGGCGGAAGATTGAGCTTTATGTGATAAGGCTTTCCGTTATAGGGTTCATCCACGGCCTCGAAAGTTCCTTCGGGAGAAAGTCCGGTGGGATAACCGCTTCCGCCATATGCCATATCATCAGTATTCATCACGATCTTATAGGTACCGAGCTCGTATACGGGGATCTTATATTCCTCGAGCGGCTGGGGAACCATATTAAGAGCGACGTATATATCGTTCTCGGATGCTTGCGGACTCTTTCGAGCATAGATGAATACGTTGTTAACCGTATCCGAAGCATCGATCCATTCAAATCCTGCCCATGTCTTATCGTCTCTCCAGAGCTGAGGATGATCGATATAGAATCGGTTGAGCTGAGAGCAATACTCCTGAAGAAGTCTGTGGGACTCGAAGTCGAGCATGAACCACTGAAGCTCCTCGTAGAATCTCCACTCTATGAACTGACCGAACTCTGCGCCCATGAAGTTGAGCTTTGCACCCGGATGGCTCATCTGATACATGAAGAGCGTTCTTAAGGATGCGAACTTGCGCCACACGTCTCCGGGCATCTTGTCGATAAGAGAATACTTGCCGTGAACGACCTCATCGTGCGACAGGCTCAATACGTAATTCTCGGAGAACGCATACATCATCGAGAAGCAGAACTGATCATGGTGCCAGCCTCTGGCATATGAATCAGTTGCAAAATAATCGAGAGTATCGTGCATCCAGCCCATATTCCACTTGTGAGTGAAACCGAGTCCTCCCTCCTCTACGGGATGAGAAACCTTGGGCCATGCCGTAGACTCCTCGGCGATCATCATTACGCTCGGATACTTCGACCTTACGATGCTGTTGAGCTTCTTAAAGAATTCGATAGCTTCGAGATTCTCATTACCGCCGTACTTATTCGGGATATACGACTGTCTTCCGTAATCTCTGTAGAGCATGCTGCTTACGGCATCTACGCGAAGTCCGTCGATATGGAATTCCTCGAGCCAGAAGATAGCGTTGGAGATAAGAAACGATATGACCTCATTCTTCGAATAATCGAATACATATGTGCCCCACTCCCTGTGCTCACCGATCCTGGGATCGGAATACTCGTAGCACGGCGTACCGTCAAATCTTACGAGACCTTCGAGATTCTTAGGGAAATGCGCAGGTACCCAGTCGAGTATTATCGCGATACCTGCCTGATGAAGGATATCAACGAAATACTTAAAGTCGGCAGGTGTACCGAACCTTGAAGTAACTGCGTAATAGCCTGTTACCTGATAACCCCAGGAAGCATCGAGCGGATGCTCAAGGATAGGCATCAGTTCGATGTGTGTATAGTTCATCTTGCGGCAGTAGTCGACAAGATCTATTGCGAGTTCCTTGTATGTGAAGAAGTTTCCGTCAGGATGTCTTCTCCATGACCCCAGATGCAGTTCATATATGTTGATCGGCTGTGGATCCTTTACGGCATCGGGTCTGTTTTTCCTGAATGCCGAATCTCCCCACTTATAGTCATTGGGATCGTAAAGGATAGATGCATTATTGGGTCTTGTCTCGAAATGCCTTGCATATGGATCACCCTTATCGTAGATCCTGTTATCGGCACCTATGACTCTGTACTTATATCTGTCCCACTGAGAAGCTCCGACAACCTTTACTTCCCAAATGCCGGAATTACCGAGCTTGAACATTTGCGCTGCACCGGGCTCCCAATCATTGAAATCTCCGATAACGCTTACCTGAGAAGCTTTAGGTGCCCAAACTCTGAAGATATAACCTTGGTCGCCGTTCTCATCGGTAAACGGATGCGCACCGAGGAAGTTATAGATCATATAATCCTCGCCGCGATTAAACAGATATGCGTGATCCATTATGTAGCCTCCGATGTTTAAGGGTGCATAGTGCTCCCTGCGTACACGTTATTATATAATATTTAAGTACTTTTACCAACTAAAATTACAAAAGAAGTTGATTTTCGAATCGCTTTTTTGTGCAAATTTACAAATCAGAAACATTTGATAACTATATCCTCAACGAACTGAAAATCAATTATAATCTTAGTTATAAAGATCTGAGAGATTGAGGGAGATCATGCGAAAGAAACTGATAGCGATCATCATCGGTCTTGCGATGCTGATCGGACTAATATGCGGATGCAGCATCGAGATCAACGATGACTATTCCGAAGAAAGACAGACAACAACTACTTCGGTTACGGAAGAGGAAACTACATCCTCGACTACTACCGAAACTACGACCGAAGAGACCACAACAGCATCCACATCCGAGACTGATGACACTACCGTCGCACAACTTGATGAAGACGGCGTATATACGACTATGGAAGATGTATCGCTTTACATCTTCACATACGGATGCCTGCCTTCGAACTTCATGACAAAAGCAGAAGCCAGAGAACTCGGCTGGGAAGGCGGCTCACTCGAGCCTTATGCTCCCGGCATGTGTATCGGCGGAGACTACTTCGGAAACTACGAAGGACTTCTGCCGGAGGCTTCCGGACGAGAATACAGAGAGTGTGACATCAATACACTCGGAGCTTCCTCCAGAGGCGCCGAAAGGCTCATTTATTCTAACGACGGGCTTATCTACTATACAGAAGATCATTACGAGAGCTTCACCCTTGTCTACGGTGAACCCTGATAATAACGGAGGATAAAATGGATACAGTTATCATTGATATAAGCGAACTTGAAACACCAGCAGACCTTCACGAGATCATTAAGCTCAAGCTGGATCTCCCCGAATACTACGGCAGGAATCTCGATGCACTTCACGATGTACTGACATCGATATCTTCACTGCATCTTATCCTGTGCGGCTCAAACGATACCTATAACAGCATCAAGGACTATCTCCCGAGACTTCAGAGAGTATTGAGCATCAGCGCGGATAATAATCCGAACTTCACATACGAGATGAAATGATCTTTCCCGATCAGAGCTCGAATGCCATGTCTATTACCGCATTCAGTTCTTCATTATCCGTTCCGCAACAGTCATATAGGACTTCAAAGAAGTCAGCTTCGTCTGCGTTGGTAAATGCATTTCGCCGCACATATTCTCTTAAGACTGCAGTGAACTCTTCCCTGCCGATAATTTCTTCGATCCTTCTTAAGACCAATCTTCCTCTCAGATAAACATCCTGTGTATAAGTAGACACGTCAAACTCGTAGTAGGGTCTGTTAAGAGGAAACGAAGATGAATAATACTCGTTCATTATATCGATATCCGCATACGGATCCGTGTCGTATTCTCCATATACGTCGGCATAGTAGCAGCAAAACAGCCATTCAGAATAGGAAGTAAGCGACTCGTCCAGCCACGGCTCGTTATAGCAGTCACTGCCCACGATACCGAAGAACCACTGATGGCCTATCTCGTGTACGGCGACCGATTTTACGCCCCACTGATCCTGAAGCCCGGGATCCATCTGCGGAGCTGAGATTATCACCAGGTTCGGATATTCCATACCGCCTGCGAAGATAGGCGAGATGATAACATCTAATTCCTCGTAAGGATAACGCCCAAGCATGTCGGAGAAAGCCTGAAGTGACTCCTGAGCAGTAAGGAGTATCAACTCTATATACTCGTCCGTGATATGTGAGGTGTCGGAAGAATAGACCACATTGATATGCACATCTTCCCAATCGCCTTCTTCTACAATAAATTTCGTTGACGCACAAAATACAAAGTCGCGTACAAAGGGCGCATAGTAAGTATAAGTTATAAGATCCCCGTCATCTTCGCGGGATACCTCTGTACCTGTGGTGATAAGGATATAGTCAGACGGAGCAGTTATCTTAACATCGTAATCGGAAACTTCAGAGTAGTTGCAATCACCGAATATGAAGTAAGGATCATGCGCCCATTCGCCGCCCCTGTATTCGGATAAGATGGGATAGTAGTAGGTAACGTTATAGACACCCTCATATACTCCGTCGCGATCCGGTACGGTAGGTATAGTCGCAGTGAAGTCATACTCCAGTGTCATCCTCTCGCAGGGCTCAAGCGGCTCCTCAAGTTCCACCCATATGACCGATACATCTTCGTCCCTTGTATATTCAAGAGAGTTCTCATCTCTCATATCAGTTAAGTTCTCGATAACGGTTAAGGCAGCGTTGTTCCCGGCTGTCCCTTCGATCCCTACTACATCAGGATCCGTATACATCGCAGAGTGATCCCGAAGACAGAGCTTATCCCATTCATCATCCGAGTCGTTATAGAAAGTAAACACAACATGTCCGCCTACAGTATTATTCTCAGGATCGAATGTAAGATCCATATCGTAGTGATAGAGTTCTCTGTTAGGTCTTGTTATATCAAATCCGGGTTCAGGCGCGGTAAAACCGTTATCTCCTACCGGAACTACAGGAGCAGACTGGGACATATCCGACGGAAGTTCCACAAAGTTCGATGTTGTCTCTGCTGTAGAATCATCAACAGTCTCGGATACAGTTGCCAAAGAGGAAACATTTTCAGAGGATGACGCTACAGTTTCCTGTCTTGTACAGGAAGATATAAGCGACAACATCAGCAGACAGCAGACAATTCTTACTAAGAACTCTTTATTCATAAGATACTCCCATGCAATTATCTACTCTAAAGCTATCAATCTTCTCTCAAGAACTCAATCGACTGTTGGTAGAACGCAGTATTATCAGGGGGTATAAGCAAAAACCGCCTCCCTTACGGGAAGCGGTCTTGAAGTTTTCATGATCAATGGATCTTAAGCGGCTGCATAGTGCTCGTCGAGCTTCTTCTGCATTATGTCCTTTATCTTGTCTGCGATCTCATTCGTCTTAAGATCCTTTATCTCTTCGTAACTCAGAACCTGTACTACCTCAAGTGTGACATGAGTTCTTCTTCTAAGCCAGTTCTTATCTATGTCGTGTGTCCCCGTCATGATGACAACTGCGATGGGACACTTAGCCCAGAGCGCTGCCTTAAGAGAGCCGTCGTGGAATTTCTTCAAGGTTCCCTGGTTAAAGTTCCTTGTACCTTCGGGATATACCGCTACGCAGGAATCACCCGATGAGATGGTATCTGCGGCCTGCCTTATTACCATTATGCCCTGACGGTTGTTCTTGCGGTCGATCGCCATATAGCGAAGTCTCCACATATATCTTCCCGCGAAAGGCACCTTGAATATGGAAGGCTTGGATATAAATGCCAGAGGATACTGTCCGAGCCATCCTCCCATAATGAAAGGATCCAGGTTAGAGCAGTGATTACCTACGACAAGGAACCTCTCTCCGTCTACTGCCGGAAGCTTATCAAGACCGATAGTCTTAACTCTCGCACCGGCAAAGAAAGCGCAGATCCTGTAGCCGAAGGCAAAGACCTTACCGTAGAATGCGGATGTCTTCTCATACACTTTCTTCTTACTTACCGTACCCGATACGATAAAGAGAAAGAGCCAGATCGGGATAGAAAGTATTCCCAGAATAAGCGTATATAAAAAGTAAAATACTGTAGCAATGTATTTCATATTGACCTCCGTACGAACCTTATCAAAAGTCCGCCGTCAGTTATGCTACCACATATGCCCCCAATAAGTCCAAAGTGTTATTCTTCGAACCATGCTTAATTCAGCCTGACTATTCATCCGATCCGAATACGATCATAACCATATAGCCTTCAAACTCGATAAATAAGATGTCAAATACTACATATGCGTAGAAAGCGTTGATCGCGTCAGTGACTTTTTCCGAGAGTTCTCCTGATATCTTATAGATACCCTTGATATCACCTAATCGTATCCGCAGGAAACGAGATAACGATCCTATCGTCTCGCTATCGGAAGAGCTGAGTTCCTTGCCTAAGGCTTTTGCTATCGCCTGCATAAGATCATCCTCTGTCCTTGTAAGTTCAAATGACATTCTATCGACAGCATGTACGTCAGTATAGTCTTGGACTTGGAGGTATAACCTCATCCTCTCCTTTACTTTCTCACAGATATCGGAAGGATCCGCCTTGAACACATCGGTATATACAGCACCGTACTTAGGGAGGATGCTCGACAACATCCCGTCACTAAGACCTGAGACATTACCTATAAGAAATGCCTCATCACCGTTAAAATCCCTATATAAGAGTTGGATACCGGGCATATTCGATCACTTTCCCAGAGTAATCAAGAACTCATCGAGCTGTCGCATCTGATCTTCTTCCAGTGCTACGAGGCACCTTTTCTTCTGACCGTCCATCGTCGTGATATACGCAGGCTTGCAGAATCTGGTCGTCTCTCTTGCGCTCTTGTTATTATGGTCGTAGGGCCTTTGATTGCCGGAACCAGCTTTATTCTGACCGGCCATATCATTCAGATCGATATATGCCTCTTTGATATCATCCAATGCAAAAACGGATTCCTTTGCAAAATACAGATACCTCGAAGAGACGATAACATACGTCTCATACTTATCCGGATGGAGCATATATACTTCATTATTCGGATCTCTAAGATCCATCTCAAGTATATCCCTTCCGAACTTATCGACCGACTCCTTCAACCTCTTATTACTCTTTACCCTTATCGAGATGAGCCTAGAAGCACACCCGATCAACAGCAGCACTGTCATTAAAATGAGCAATACCCCACGGCCTACATTCCTGCCTCCTGTAAAAGACATTACAACGGCTAAGGCAGAAACCAGCACCAGAAAAAATACCGCAGGTCCGAGATTGCAAAGATAAAACTTTACATCTTCGCTCGTGAATCTATTCTCAAGGACCTCTTTCGGATCAACTTTTACACATCTCATAACACATACCCTCACCTTTTATCGGGGTGATTATAACACATAAGATCCTCACGCCAGAGGTATCATTAACGTTATTTCATGTCATCGTTGCCATAGCTGACATAAACAGGAAAGCAATGAAACCAATTGCAAAGCCCGCCACGGCAAACGCAGCTGATACACCTACTGCTGTTGACTTACTCTTTTGCCTTACCAGCGCTATTATCCACAAAACCATAAGTACGACAAACACAATTAAACAGATCAACCAGGTTACTGCCGATACAGGATAGAAATCAGGGTTTTCGTCAGCCTTATCAAATGCAGACATTGCAAGCCACGCAGTAAACATAAAAAAGCCAAAAGATGAGGATATTCCTATTACTGCGGAATAGATAAACATTCTGATCATTTGTGGATTTAAATTCTTATTCATAGCTTGATTATATCAATATGTGGGGATCGGGGGACCCGAAAATTCGAGACGATTCTCATCAAGCTCTATCCTCATATCGTAATTTCCGTTAGTGATCATTATGGCAAAGAGCTTGTTTTGAATGTAGTAGATCGAATCAAAGCATCGATAGACTGACCTGTCCGATGGCAGTAAGATCTCCTTAGTTACTTTTCCGCTCTGTACAACGATCTTATCCTCGTACAGAGTATAGACATTATCATTCTTGAGTGATCTCAGAGTACTTATAGCTTTCGATTCCATAGCATTACCTTTCCAAATCTTCCATCATGACAAAGCAGTGCTCCGGGTTTGACGGACAATAAAACAGCGGGACCTGCTTATTCTCGTATTTCCTCTTATCTTCTTCGATCATATTCCTTACAGTATCTTCGCAACCTTCTTCGTAATCACCGTAACATTGGATATCATGCTCATGAATATATTTCTTCCCATCCGATGTTTTGTAAGATATCTTCGCAATAGAAGTCGGAGCCTGATCTTCGTCTTCCAAGTAAACTGCATCGATACTGCCGATGGCAATATTCCAACGTTTCAGTCGCCGGAATGTCATAACGCACAGATCACACATCAGCACCAATGGGATCAAGAATAAGATCAAAAGGATCCAAAACAAAAAGCGCATAAATGGGGGTAAAACCACGGCCAACACAAGCAATAAGGCCAGTACTGCCACAGTTACGGCAAATATCCGAAGATCTTTCTTATATGTCCTTCGCAGGACTTTTCTTCTATATTCGTCTATACTTTCCATACACGCGCTGTTTCATCATCACCAGTATTCGCCGACATAACTTTCAAATACAGCTCTGTCCAAACCATCCGCATACACATCTTCAGGGAATTCTCCCCGTAAAATGCAGAATCTATCTATGTTATAACGTTCCCGATCTGCAGTAGTAACACTCACATTAAGATCATCGCCGATATCCTCAGCAAGAGCAGCTGCCATATCATATGAGATCGAGTTAAACTCGTCTTCGCTCATAGTCGAATCAGAAGTCATAACAAGTCTAATGCTGAATACCATCGGGTAAAGGGACACTAATTCAGAGTATGACATTGAAAACAAAGGTATGATCTTCTCCTCGTTTTCGATCGATTCACGATATGCTCTTGTAGTATCAAATCTATACTGATCTCTGTCATCCCAACTGCGTACACTTTTACAAATATCACCTATAAAACAAAAACAATAACTCGCGCCCTCCCTCAGTTCATCGCCATAGTATTCTGACATGTACTGTGTATAGATATGAGTTTCAAGCTGATCTTCCAGCCATCTGAGCTGCTGAGGGTATAATGGCGACGAATTATTCAGGACGCATTCCATCGTCTGACCACATGAATCTTTGTATGTAATAGTCCATTCATAGTAGTTGATCTCATCCTGATGATGACCGCAACCACACGTTCCCCCGGGTATCTGACGATCCATTCGTTCGCTTATCGTATAATCCCCGAAGATCTGCCGAAGTTCTTCAGCATATAACGCAGGATAATCTTCCGTATATGTATAAGTCTTTATCGGCGTATTTATAACGATACAACCTGTAAAGAACACAAGGCAAAGACTTATCGCAACTATTGATGCAAATATTCGCTTTCTCAAATTCGCTCGATCTCCATCCTCTATTCATATCTTAAACCCATTATACACTTGAAAAAACGGCAAAATTAAAGACCTCTATGAATGAATATCCATAAAGGTCTTCTCTGGTGGAGCATACGGGACTTGAACCCGTGACCCCCACACTGCCAGTGTGATGCGCTCCCAACTGCGCTAATGCCCCAAACATCGATTATTTTATAATGTATCCGTGCGTTAAGTCAATCAGACATTGCAGCAAGGAAAACTATACCTGCCAGAACCGGTGCCGCAAATCGCGCTCCGTCGAAGAAGCCATGGCAAGGATCAGGCGTACCGCGACCGATATGATATTAAATCCGTTCAGTGTCCGGACTATGCCCTACATATCACGCCTCAGCTATCTTACGTGCGACATATACGCCGCTCGCGGAAGCATGTGAAAGAGAATGCGTTACTCCGCTTCCGTCACCGATTATGTAAAGGCCCTTATATTTGGTCTCAAGGTCTTCATTGATCGCAACTTCCATGTTATAGAACTTGACCTCTACGCCATAAAGAAGCGTATCATCATTAGCCGTACCGGGAGCGATCTTATCAAGAGCGAATATCATCTCGATGATACCGTCTAATATTCTCTTGGGAAGAACAAGGCTCAGATCACCGGGAGTTGCCTTAAGTGTAGGTCTTACAGTAGACTCCTCAATCCTGGAGCTGTTGGATCTTCTGCCTCGCATAAGATCACCGAATCTTTGAACGATAACGCCTCCGCCAAGCATATTCGAGAGCTTTGCTATCGACTCACCATATCCGTTGCTGTCCTTAAAAGGCTCGGAGAAATGCTTTGCCACAAGGAGAGCGAAGTTTGTATTATCCGACTGAAGATCGGGCGAATCGAAGCTGTGACCGTTAACCGTCACGATGCCGTTCGTATTCTCGTTTACGACATAGCCGTAGGGATTCATACAGAAAGTCCTTACGCGATCCTCGAACTTCTCTGTCCTGTATACGATCTTGGACTCATAAAGCTCCGAAGTAAGATGCGAGAATACGACTGCAGGAAGCTCTACCCTGACACCGATATCAACGCGGTTGGAGTATGTCTCGAGTCCGAGATCCTTACACAGGTTCTCCATCCACTTACTGCCGCTCCTGCCGACTGAGATGATGCATTTAGAACATGAATATTCTTTATCTCCGAGAACCACCTTGTATATATCGCCTTCTACCTTAACGGTATCGACGTTACTTTCAAAGAAGAAGTCAACCTTGTCCTTCATGAGGGCAAAGAGCTGACCTAATACTTCGTAATTCTTATCCGTTCCGAGATGTCTTACCGATGCATCCAGAAGATGAAGCTTATTCTCAAGACATATCTTCTTGAACTTGGTACCCGAGGTGGAATAGAGCTTAGTGCCCTCACCGCCGTGAGTAATATTGATCTCATCTACATACTTCATGAGATCCATGGCGGTTTCCTTTCCGATATGCTCGTAGAGAGTACCGCCGAAATCATTAGTTATGTTGTACTTGCCGTCCGAGAATGCTCCCGCACCGCCAAAACCGCGCATGATCGCACATGACTTACAGTTGATGCATGAAGTTACCTTCTTGCCGTCGATAGGACATTTACGATCCTCGAGCTTCTTACCTGCTTCAAATACTGCTACTTTGAGATCCGGTCTTCTGACCATCAATTCATATGCGGAGAAGATACCTCCGGGACCTGCTCCGACGATGATGACATCATAATCCAACATAAGCCTCTCCTTATCAAAAAGGGTGCGGACCAATGACGGTACGCACCCTTGATTGTAGCATAACTAAATACTATCTCAATCCTGGAGATTCTCTTTAGCAGTTGTCTTAACTTCCTTATCATAACTTGCGAAAGCATCCTCAACGAGCTTACTGTCAGGCTTAGCTGTGATAAGACTTACGAGAGGCACGATTATGAAGCCCGCGAGCATCGCGAAAGCACCGCAGTTGATGGGAGACTGAAGGATCGCGGGGAAAGAAGGTCTTACGAGCATGTTAGCGATCATAAGGACAGAGCCGAAGATGAAGCATGCCCAGCAGGATACCTTTGTTGTTCCCTTCCAGTAAAGGCTGTAGAGGAAAGGTGCAAGGAAAGCACCTGCAAGAGCACCCCAGGATACACCCATGAGCTGAGCGATGAATGTAACGGAGCTCTTATACTGAACAACAGCGATCGAAGCAGAGATCACGATGAAAACAACGATAAATACTCTGAGAGTAATAACCTTTGTCTTCTCCTTCATGCCCTTAACGATATTACCGTCAACGAAGTCGAGTGTAAGTGTCGAGCTCGATGTAAGAACGAGAGACGAAAGTGTCGACATAGAAGCGGAAAGAACAAGGATAACAACTACCGCGATGAGGATGTCGGGAAGATTCTCGAGCATCGAAGGAACGATAGCGTCAAATCCTGCCGCAGCCACCTCATCAGGTGTAAGGAAGAGTCTTCCGAAGCCGCCGAGGAAATAGCATCCGCCTGCGACGATAACTGCGAAGAATGTTGAGATAATCGTACCCTTACGGATAGCGTCCTCACTCTTGATCGCGTAGAACTTACCGACCATCTGAGGAAGACCCCAGGTACCCAAAGATGTAAGGATGATTACACCGAGAAGGTCAAGAGGCAAAGGTCCAAAGAATGAAGCATAAGCTCCGGGGAACGCAGGGAAATCGCCTTCTACCTTAGCAAGCTCTACCATGGAACCCATGAGACCGCCGTTAACATTAAGTACTGCAAGGATAACTGCTACGATACCGACGAGCATTACGATACCCTGGATAAAGTCATTAACTGCAGTAGCCATATATCCGCCTGCGATAACATAGATACCCGTAAGGACAGCCATTACGAGGATACATACGATATAGTCGATGTGGAAAGCCATCTCGAAGAGTCTTGAAAGACCGTTATAAAGAGATGCCGTATAAGGAATAAGGAAAACGAAGATGATTATCGAAGCACCGATCCTGAGACCCTTTGATCCGAATCTGCTCGCGAAAAACTCGGGCATTGTCTTACTGTCGAGCCTATGTGTCATAAGTCTTGTCCTTCTGCCGAGGATGACCCATGCAAGGAGCGATCCGATGATCGCGTTTCCGAGACCGATCCAGGTGGATGCGACACCGAACTTCCAACCGAACTGTCCTGCATAACCTACGAAGATAACGGCTGAGAAATAACTCGTTCCGTATGCGAAAGCCGTAAGCCAGGGACCGACGGATCTACCGCCCAATACAAATCCGTTAACGTCTGTAGCACTTCTTCTGCACTTGATACCAACACCGAGCATAATGCCGAAGAATACTACGAGCATCAAAACCTTGATAACCATAATTTCCCCTCTGAACATAAAAAGATCGAGGTCTCCCGTAAAAGGAAAACCTCGATTACTTTATCATAGTAAAGATTTAATAACAATAACGTAAATCCCTGCTGATATCCGTATCTTACAGTATTGCCTTGGAAGGCTTGCCGAATACGAGAAGATATACACCGAATATGATCTTTACTGCAGCATCCGCGATGAGGAATACAAGGGTCTGATCAGCGAAACAATAACCGCAAACAGCAAGAGCCGTACAGATCATGCCGATGACTATCATGGACTTGCCGTGAACAAAATAGAATCCCGAGAAATGAAGTCCCGTCGCAAGATTTACTCCAAGCCATATCATCCTCCAGTTCATCGAAGGGATATAAGGTCCTGCGATACAGAACATCATAAGGAACATGAATGCGATCGATACGAATATCATCTTGATCTGAAACTTAGATGCACTGCCCTGTGAGAGCTTTGCCCTCACCTTCTTATTGATATTGGCGATATAGAAGCTTATATAGTATCCGGCAAGGAACACGATCGGATTGATAAGGAACTTGCCTCCCAGTGCAAGACCGGCCATCAGTACCACACCAACGAGCGTCAGCCACAATCCGCATGACCTCTTGTTATTGAAGCAAAGCTCCGTTCTCTTCTTTTCTACTGTTAATACTGACATTTCCATATCCTCCCCGTTCGTTATGTCAGTATTATCCGTCAAGACAGAAACCTGTAACAGTGAGATGCATCACGAAGAGCACATGACAATTGTCATAAGAAAAGCCACATGGGAAGCATTACCTCCCATGTGGCTCATATAGCCGTATATATGACCGGTATTACTCTTTAACGATACCGTAGATGATATCAACGCACTTATCGATGCCGAGCTTACCGCTGTTAAGGGACAGATCGTAATTGGGGGCATATCCCCACTGAAGATCCGTGAAGTGCTTATGGTTAGCGGCTCTCTTCTTGTCCTTATCCGCAAGTCTCTTCTCAGGCTTGTTCTCTGACTCTCCGTACAGTCTTACGATCCTGTCGCACCTGAAAGGCATGTCCGCATAGATGAATACGTTAAAGACATCATCCCTCTCCCTGAGGATATAGTCGGCTGATCTTCCGACAATGACGCAGGGCTTACCGGTTTCCGCAATATCACAGATGATCTTGCGCTGAGCCGTCCAGAGATAATCATGCGTCGTCATGCCATTCATGATACCGGGAACTGCCTGGCTCTCAAAGCCATACGAGAATACGGTCTTTCCGGGAGCCTCCTCACCCTTGCTCGCTACAAATTCCTTGGAGAAACCTGTCTCAAGAGCTACATTCTCGATTATCTCCTTATCGTAATAATCGTAGCCGAGTTTCTCTGCGAGTTTCTTTGCGATAGTCCTGCCACCGCTGCCGAACTGCCTGCTGACGGTAATGATCTTTATAGCCATATACGTCACCCCCTGACAAGAGATGTAGTTATTAAATACATTTTACTACTATCAAAGAACGATTTTTATGAAATATATGAAAACAACTGCAGTAATTTATTATTTACCTATTAAAAGCATTTGAGTATAATGCATAGCGAAATAGTAAGTTTACCGGACGGAGGTATATACTCATGGCAATACGAGTAGGAATCATCGGCTACGGCAACCTCGCTAAGGGTGTCGAGAGCGAGCTCAGGAAGAATCCTGACATGGAACTTAAGGGTGTTTTCACAAGAAGAGATCCTGCAACTGTTAAGATCAACACAGAGGGAGTAAACGTTTATTCAGTTAACGACCTCATCTCCAAGAAGGATGACTTCGATGTCATGTTCATCTGCGGCGGTTCAGCTACAGACCTTCCCGAGCAGACAAAGGAATATGCAAAGTACTTTAACGTTATCGATTCATTCGATACACACGCAAGGATCCCCGAGCATTTCGCAAACGTAGATGCATCCGCAAAGGCAGCAAACAAGGTTGCTGTCATCTCTGCAGGTTGGGATCCCGGAATGTTCTCACTTACAAGACTTTATTCCAATGCAGTCCTCCCTAACGGCAATGACTATACATTCTGGGGCAAGGGCGTATCTCAGGGGCACTCCGATGCTATCAGAAGAGTTCCCGGCGTAAAGAACGGTAAGCAGTATACAGTACCCGTTGATGCTGCTCTCGATGCGGTAAGATCAGGTAAGAATCCCGAGCTTACAACACGCCAGAAGCACACAAGAGAGTGCTTCGTAGTAGCTGAAGAAGGTGCAGATAAGGCTCTTATCGAGAAGACAATAAAGGAGATGCCTAACTACTTCTCAGATTACGATACAACAGTAACATTCATCACAGAGGAAGAGTTCGAGAAGAATCACTCCGGCATGAATCACGGCGGCTTCGTATTCAGAAGCGGCAAGACAGGCTTCAACAACGAGAACGACCATGTTATCGAGTACTCACTGAAGCTTGATTCCAACCCTGAGTTCACAGCATCTGTACTTATCGCATATGCTAGAGCAGCATACAGACTCGAGCAGAAGGGCGACTACGGTTGTAAGACTGTATTTGATATCGCTCCCGCACTCCTCTCTCCCCTCTCCGGCGAAGAGATCAGAGCTCATCTTCTCTGATAACTACAAAAGACTTATAAAAGAAGACCGTGATCCATATGGGTCACGGTCTTTTTATCTGCTTTTTTTATTCTTTCAGATAAGATCTTAAGGCTCCTATCTGCCGCTTGGTATCGTTAAAGCCAAGCCAGTAAAGATCTCCCAGCTTTTCCATATCGCCCTCGAACCTCGTTACGGTTACTTTCCTGCTGGGCTCGATAACGAACACCTTCTTCTCCCTGCTCTTCCTGTCAAGCTCATCAGCCTTCTTATTGAAAGTGTTGCCGGTATCGGCAAAGCTCCTCAGGAACTCAGGATAGTTTCTATACATAAACTTTGCTGTCGCAGGTACTCCGGGTTCACGTCTGAAAGAGTGCTCCCTCGTCTTTACTACCACGATCTTATCTTCACCCGACCTCTTGACCCATCCGAGAGGAATATTCTCGGAGCAGCCTCCGTCCAGGTAATACCGATCGTTGATCTTTACGGGAAGCGATACATAGGGGACGGTTGCGGAAGCCTGGACAGCCTTGAACAGGTCACATTTTCCTTTCTCAAAATAGGTTGTATCGCCGGTAGCCATATCAGTTGCAGACACTGCGAACTTACGCCTCGGATCCATAAGACGCTCCATATCCACGGGATGCTTTGTTAGGAGATCATTGAAAAGGTAGGAAAAGCCTGTGATACCATGGTCTCTTCTCAGAGCACCGATTCCGCAGTAATCCGAATCGTGTCTGTATGTAAGATCTATCCTGGCACTCCAACCGATCTGCCCCGAGAGGTATCCTATCGCACTCAATGCACCTGCGGAAACGCCTACTACAGATGACAGATTGATATCGTTCAGCATAAGACAATCGAGGACTCCGACAGTATAAAGTCCTTTCCAGCCGCCGCCCTCCAACACGAGACAACCTCCGGTGATCTTATCAGAGGCACGTCCCTTAGGGATTGAATCGATCTTACTGTATACCTTGTTTCTCACATGAAGATTATATCCTTACAAGAAGATTTTTGTAAGACAAAAAGACCGCTCCGAGTCTCCTCGAAGCGGTCTTGAGTTTTATCTGATATCAGGACTTATTCCAAGTCGTCTGAATCGTTCAATGCGGCAGGGATCGTATCATCAGATGATGTATCTGCCTTAGCGGCTGCTACGACCTTAGCAAGCTCATCGCTTGAAAGAGCCGCCTGCTCGCCGTTCTTGCTCGTAGCGATCTTAGCACCTGCGAATCCTGCTACGAGAGATGCAAAGTTGATACCAAGGCTGTCGCCGATACCGTCGATGGTCTGCTTAAAGGACTTTGTAACATCCTCAGTCATCTTAGCCGTATTGCCCTCACCATACATCGTAATGGAATCGATGTTAGCAAGAGGCTTAGCAATAGCTTCGGCAACCATAGGATACATCTTACAGAGCATCTCGATGACAGCTGCTTCACCGTACTTCTGCATAGCCTCGGCCTTCTTATCGATACCGATAGCCTCAGCCTCTGCCTTAGCGCGGATAGCATCAGCTTCAGCCTCACCCTTTGCGCGGATACCTTCAGCTTCCTTCTGCATAGCGATAAGGTCTGCTTCAGCCTGGATCTTCTTAGCTTCAGCCTGCTGTGCGAGCTCGTACTTACGAGCCTCAGCTTCCTTCTGTCTCTTATAGAGCTCAACGTCTGCCATCTGCTGCTGACGATATCTCTCGGCATCTGCTGCCTTCTTGATATCAGCATCGAGAGCCTGCTCACGAACCTGAGCTTCCTTCATCTTGAGCTCGATCTCTTTTTCCTGCTTAGCAATGTCTGCTTCGGTATTAGCAACTTCGATAGACTTACGCTGTGCCTGCTCCTGAATACGATAAGCTGCATCAGCCTCAGCCTTCTTGGTATCCTGTACTACCTGAAGTTCTGACTTCTTGATAGCAAGATCATTCTGCTTGATAGCGATCTCCGTCTCGGAAGCGACCTTAGCATCGTTAGCATCCTTTGCTGCCTGAGCCTGTGCGATCGCAACGTCTCTCTCAGCATTGGCCTTAGCGATAGAAGCCGTCTTCTGGATCGTAGCCATGTTGTCCTGACCGAGAGCAGTGATAAGGTCGTTCTTATCTTCAACGTGCTGGATATTACAGGAAATGATCTGAATACCCAAGTTGTTCATGTCGACCTGAGCCTTCTCCTGTACCTGATCACCGAAAGACTTTCTGTCATTGCAGAGTTCCTTCAATGTGATGGTGCCGATGATCTCACGCATGTTACCCTGAAGAGAATCAACGAGCTGAGAATTGATCTGCGTGCTGTTCATGTTCAGGAAGTTCTTCATGGCGAGCTTGATGCCCTCTTCATCAGTGCGGATCTGTACCTTTGCAACAGCATCGATATTAACACCGATAAAGTCTGATGTAGGTACAAAATCACCTGTCTTGATGTCGATGGAGAGCTGCTCGATAAGGAGCTCATCCTTTCTCTCAAGGAAAGGAAGCTTGAGGCCTGCCTTACCAATCAAGATCTTCGGCTTTTTCTTCAAACCGGTTATGATGTACGCCTTGTTCGGCGGTGCCTTAACATAGCTCGTACAGATAATGATCACCAGAAAGATGATCGCTATTGCGATGAGCACTGCAGGGATCGTAAGATCCAGGCCGCCCGCATTAAGATCGAACAATGCAATGTTTAATAACTTGTCCATACTTCACGGACCTCCCTCATTCTTATTATGTTTGTTCCAAACATTGAAAATATCTTATCATACCCCCACCCGGGGTCAAGTATTTTTGACGCGGAAAAATCCGAATTTACAATTAGTACAAGATCAGGCGTAAAGCGCCTTGATACAACAGTTATTCGAGGACTCTTCAAGCCCGATTTGCTCTAGTGTATCCTCCTCCGAAAGGTCGAGCCACTGACCGTTGCTCAGGACGAAAGACTGCCCCTCCGAAATGGATGCATTAAAGTAGATACCGTTGTCGATCCAGGACTCGCCTTCCATGGGTGCTTCGCCTGCATAAGTGACAGCTACTGCAACACCGTCGACTACCAGCGGGTTATCAAGTTCGATCGTATGGTAACCTTCAAATTCGAAAGTTACCTCATATGAATCGAGCACTTCACTAAATGTCTTATCGTAGACAGTTACCTTGATATGCTGATTCGGCCTCGTCGTATAGGTACCGACTGCCAGAAGTCTTCCCGAACGCTGGAATACGTTAGCGACGGTAGTCTCTTCTCCGTATGTGAGATTAGCGGAATAGCCGCTCTCGAAAGAAGCGATATTCGTATATTGGATCGACATAACGAGCGTGTGAAGATCGCTGAGCGGTGTGTCGTAAGATACCCAATAGAATCCTCCATCACCCCACGCCGCGGAATAGCTGTTCTGAACGAGCCATGCACCGTCCTGAGATGCAGTCCTCGCAAAGTTCTCCTTTGGGAAATCATCGTCCCATCCGATAATTACTCCCGCATGCGACATGTCATCCGAATCGGAACCTATCATCGTATATGTACCGCCTGCTTCAGTGTAGTTGGCAGGCACGTCGCTCAGGGCGCAGGTTACGCCGCCGAAAGCCATTATCGCTCTCTTTATATCCTTATCGGATCTGTTCGTAAGATCACAGGAATCGACCAATACATAAGAACCGAATCCGTTGCTCGTAGTATTTACGACCATCTCTGATGATCCGCCGAAATCATAGATATCGTTACGGTTACCGATGGAATATCCTTCCGGGGCATGAGGGTTATAGACCATACATGCAAGCGCCAGAGCATCCATCTCGACACTGCGTCCGCCATACTTTCTGTAGCTGTTCTCCATTACGGTAGTAGCGGCACTTGCCCAGCATGTACCTGCTACCTGATTTTCCACATCCGCGGTAAAACCGTCATCAAGGATCGAATAGCTCTTCGGTACATTGTCCGGGATATCATATGCATATTCATATTTCTTATACCTGATCTTAGAGCCGCACGCACCGAACAGCAGACAGCAGATGAGTACAACTGCTGTCAGGGATATAGTCCAGCTCATTCGGCGTTCTTTCATAGATCAACCTCAGATCTCGAAATTCTCATCAAGAGCATGTCTTGCAGCTATCATGCCGTAAGTATAACACTTTCCGAGAGACAGTCCCGTCTGGTGGAAAGGATAATCGGCGCCGCCGTAGAATGGTCCTCCGAGATTACCTACGCAGTAAAGTCCCGGGATGATCTTTCCTTCACTGTCCAGAGCCTGTCCGCATTCATTTACGATAACACCCGAAACCTCGGCTGATACACGTATATGCTTTCGAGCGCCCCAGAAAGGTGCCTTTACGATCTTGTTCATATACTGAGAAGGCTTACCAAAATCGGTATCCACGCCCTTCTCACAAAGCTCGTTATAGCGATCGACCGATGCCTTCAGATTCTCATAAGGGATATCGAGCTCGGAAGCAAGTTCTTCGAGCGTATCGCATCTGTGAAGATCGATAAGGTTCTTAAATACGCCCTTAGGATCTTCTACTGCACCGGGGATAAACTTCTCCATTACAAACGGCGGAACAGGTCCGTCAACGAATGCCTCACGCGGCAATGACATATAGTCATCATCATAGATCATGCAGTACCAGCCCTTGGAGCCGTCCTGATGATCGCTGTCGAGCATGGAGCCCTTATATGAAGGCTGATCTCTTAAGATATTGCCCATATAGACAAATCCCGTATACTCGTTCGTGAATCTCTCGCCGTTCATGTTGACGTACAAGAAAGGCTCCTCGAACATGAGCGCGGAATCAAAATCGTGCATCATCTTAGTATGTCCCAGGGGCTCCATCTGAGCACCAGCATTGACAGCGAGGATATGACCGTCACCCGTCTTATTCTTCTGCTTCTTATCAAACTCGGAGATATCGGGGCAATACTTATCGACCATCGCGGGATTATTCGTATAATCTCCCGTCGCAAGGATGACTGCCTTTGAAGCGTTAAATCTTATGTACTTACCTTCGGAATTCTTTCCGATGACTCCCGTTACCCTGTCACCTTCCTTGATGAGCTGAACTGCAGGAGTCGAAAAGAATGTCTTAAGGTTAGGGTGCTCCTCAGATATATTCTTTAATATCTTTCTTAATGCATGACATGTATTAAAGGGCTTGGGACCGACCCAGGGCGCCCAGAAATAACAGTGATCATCACCGTAATCGTATGTATTGGTCCTGTCTTTCCAGATACCCGTGAAATCACCGCTCGTGCTCCTGAATGCGGAGAGTCTGTCACCGTCGTTAAGAAGCTCGGCAGACCTCGCATTATCATCGACCTTGCTGCCGTCGCCGTATTCTGTCTCAGTAGTAAACCCTGCCCTGTTCCAGAACCAGATCATAGCTTCCTCGGAATGCTTGGCATAAGCTCTGAGCTGCTTGGTATCGGCTCTCCAGTTGCAAAGGCTGTTGGTATGGTGGATCCACTTCTCGATGCCTGCCTCAGTCGATCTTGACCTGATGATCGCCGAACCGCAGTTACCCTGAGATACCACATTAGCTTCCTTTTGAAGGAGTGCTACCTCTGCTCCGAGCTCAGCCGCCCAGCCTGCAGCAGGCACACCGCTCGCACCTGCTCCTACTACGACTATATCAACGTCGATCGTCTCATCAGGTGTGATACTGCCGTTTTCGCAGCATGAAAACTTAAGCTCTTCATCGGAAATGATGCTTTTCATATTCTCTCTATCCTCTCTTATCTCATGAATCGTCGTGAATTAGTTTAAACTTATTTGACAACTCATTCAAGGCAAAGATAGATGAATGTCAGGACTGTCTCGTTACTTCGACGCCTCGAAGCTCCAGCTCATCGAGCATTACAGAGGCTTTCTTCTCATCTCCGATATGCATATCGTATGTCGAGCCCGAAGTAAATCCGAGTTTCAGTCCATAGTGTGTGATCTGACCACCGTTCACTTCATGGTCCTTTCTTGTAAGCTGAGCGGACTGAATACTTTTCATATAAGTCACGGAGCAGAATTTTCTCGCAAACATTACAAGATAGTCTCGGCCGATGAAGATCGCACCATATGAAGTCTTATAACACGAAGACATCATGAAATCGGCATTGAGCCTTACGGGATCGACCTTACTCTTTTCGATGGCCTTGCGAAGATCTTCCTCGGTTGAGAATTCCATCTCCTTCTTTCCGGCTATGATCAGAGCTAAGATCACCACTGCGACACCTATGACTAACGCCCACCTGATATCCCAGCCTACTTGCTGAAACTTTACGACCATAAGGAGCTCGATAAGTATAAGACATACCGGTATTATCATGAGCCTGCCCCAAAGAAAGCTCCTGCGATAACGGCGGAATACATCATAGATATCCTTTCCGGGAAGCTTCTTATCAGCATACATCCTATGAGCATTGGCGCGGTCATCTATGAGTGATTCGGGATCCTTGACCGGCTTTATATTCTTGTTATAGTAATCGGAATATTTCAGAACGCCGCCTAATACCGCAACGAGGCATAAGACTATTCCGATGGCGGCATACTTTCGGTTACTTGATTCGAATTCCGGTGACAGCAGAAAATAAGCCGACACCCCTCCGCAAAGCAGAAAGCTCACAATACATACTGCCAGATACTTGATCAGATATTTCTTGTCATTATTCATGGCAATAAAATATCAGATTACCCTTACTTATAACAAGCATTATCAATATAATCGGGTTATGGACAGTTTTGAGCACTTCGGGATCGGGCATATATCTTTTCTCGCGGCGATAACTCTGATCGTCATCTTCGCTGCGCTCTTATCCCGAAAGGCTGACGAAAAGACCACGATCAGTACTCTCCGTGTTCTTGCCGTAACCCATCTAGTACTGGAACTGATACAGGACGCTATGCTCTTTATAGGAGACGACTGGGAGATACGCTGGCTCCTCCCGCTTCATCTTTGTAATATCGGGATATTCGTCAATCTGGCGGCCGCTTTCACTAAAGGGCGTGCAAGAACTGTATTCTCTGAGATTTCAGTCATGCTCATAATGCCGGGCGCTATAGGTGCTCTCCTCTTTCCCGACTGGAACTACAGAGCCATCACTTCACCCGTCTCGATCCTGTGCTTTACGACTCACACATTACTGCTCCTGATCCCGATACTTATGGTCACGAAGAAAATATGCGATATCAGGCTGCCTCACATCATATTCCCGATCGGCTTTCTGGCAATAATAACTCCGCCTATATATCTTATCGATAATTCACTCGGCGTTAACTATATGTTCCTGCAGATCCCTTCCGATGACTCACCGCTGTCATTTATCTACGATATCTTTTCCGCAAAGTACTACGTGGCGGGTCTTTTCCTGCTCGTCACTTCTATCCTTCTTATTGAATATCTTATCGCGTTTCTTATCAGGACTGCCGTCAGGCACACACGGGTATGAGCTCTGATATTCCCTCACACATCAAGCATAAAGTGCATGAATACAGCAGTTATTCGGTACGACAGAGAGTCTCAGTCTGCGCTTGGTCATGTTATCTGACATATCACACCATTCACCATTGATATTAACAAAAGACTGTCCTTCGGAACAGGTAGGAACAACGTTACCGAGTCCTACATCATTCTCGGGACCTTCGATCGGTACATAGCCGCTATATGTAATGGCGATAGCATAATCCGTAACATCTATTGGCTCATCGAGCTCGAAGACATGGTATCCCTTGAAAGGAACCTCTACTGTCTGAGAATAGATGACCTCTGTTAATTCGGCATCCCAGATCTCGATGACAATCGTCGAATCATCCTCTTCCGTGTATGTTCCGACAGCCGAAAGAGTACCGGGCTCATGGAATACATTAGCGACCGTAGGGCACTCGAATCCGCTATACATATAAAAGCTTCCGCGGTCGTAGCTCAACACCTGAGAATACTCATCGCTCAATACGAAAGAAGATATCTCCTTAAAGGGCGTATCGTAAGATACCCAGAAGCATCCTTCGTCGCCCCATCCGGTATCGTAACTATTCTGCACGAGCCACGCTCCGTCCTGAGTTGCTTCTTCGCAGAAGTCCTCCTTAGGGAAGCTGTCATCCCATCCGACAACAACACACATATGAGTAACATCACAATAGATATTACCGAGATATGTGGTAGTACCGTTTACTTCTCTATACTTAGTACCGTAATCATTGACGCCGACTGCGAGCGCACCATATTCAAGAAGCGCATTCTTGATATCAATTATCTCAGCTTCGTCGTAAGTGGATGATTCGATAAGATCGAGCCCGTTATACCCCTGGCTCGCGATCTCATTTCGGACAACATATACATTGCCTGCATAGTTTCTGGGGTCTTCACCTTCAGGAATAAAGAGACCTTCATCCCTGTCGGGATCATAAGCTGTCTCTGCAAGATCGAGCGCATCGATGGTAAGACTCTCGCCATTCATATACTGCCATGAATACTCCATTGCAGAAGCGCATGCATATGCCCAGCAGGTGTTACCTTCCTGGCGTCTGATCTGCTTTTCACAGCCGTTATCATAGATGGTGTAGTAGAGCGGAAGTCCCGTATCGGGATCAGTACCGATCACGGGTTCGTGCTTTTGACCCTGCTCTGCAGCTTCCATAAAACCTCTGATGAAATAACTGCATCCCGTAAGTCCCAGGCAGGAAAAACACATCACAATCAGCATCGCTGACGCAATAAATCTTTTCATATTCAATTACCTCTTCCCTAATTCCGTTAGAAGAGATTATACATATTTCAGATATTGCGTACAATAGGAATCGTTAACCTGTAAGTCAGCATTCTCCCGATATAAGGCCGTAATACTCGGGTCTCCTGTCTCTGAAGACTCCCCAGGAAAGCCTGTCTTCCTTATTCTGCTCGAAGTCGTATTCACTTACAAGAATGCCTTCCTTATCTCTGGAGGCAGATGTTATCACGGCGCCCCACTGATCTGTCATGAAGCTGCTTCCGTAGAACAGCAGATCGCTCTCCTGGTTATTGTTCTCCTTGCAGGGAGTAACCTTTTCAAGCCCTATCCTGTTAGCGGCAACTACGGGGATTATATTGGCAGCCGAGTGGCCCTGCATCGTTCTTCTCCAGTGCTCCATACTGTCGACTTCCAGGATGGGCTCCTTACCTATAGCAGTAGGATAAAGGATGATATCCGCGCCAAGGAGTGCAAGGCTCCTGGCAGTCTCGGGGAACCACTGATCCCAGCAGATGCCGATACCGATATTTCCGTACTTTGTCTCGAATACTTCAAAGCCCGTATCGCCAGGAGTAAAGTAGAACTTCTCCTGATAGAAGTGATCGTCCGGGATATGCGTCTTTCTGTATATGCCCATTACCTCGCCCTTATCGTCGATCACGGCAACGGAGTTATAAAGGACATTCACATCCTTCTCATAAAAGCTTACGGGGATTATGACGCCCAGTTCCTTGGCAACTTTCCTGAAGTGGCAGACAGCATCATTCTCCTCTACGCTCTTGGCAAATGAATAGTAATCGTATCTTCTTTCCTGACAGAAATACTGTCTCTCAAAGAGCTCGGGAAGCAGGATGATCTTTGCACCTTCGGCAGCAGCCTTTCGTACGAAATCATCGGCCTTCTTAATGTTCTCTTCAACGATAGTGGAGCAGCTCATCTGAACTGCGGCTACTTTAACTTTACTCATCTCTATCACCTCTATATTGTCTTTGGGATCTGCTGTGTTATGCAATGGATATTTCCTCCGCCCGTAAGGATGTCTCTTGCATAGATCGGGACGACCTTACGCTTACCCGCTATACTCTCCATTATACTTACGGCACGTCTGTCACTCTCTTCGTTCTCTCCGCCGAACTGTGGAAGCAGTATCGCGTTATTGGAAAAATAGAAATTCACATAACTTGCCGCGAGCCTCTCGCCGACCTCTCTTTGATCCTCGCCTTCTTCGAATACGAGATTCTTAAGATCATCCTCAGTTACCGTAACCGGTACATCGGGGATCGGGAGCTTATGGACCTTTATCTTTCGTCCCTTCGCATCTGTCTGACCTTCGAGATACTCAAGGCACGCTTTAGAGAGCTCATACTGCGGATCATTCTCATTATCAGTCCATGCAAGGACGACTTCCGAAGGCGCAACGAAAGCACATACATTATCGACATGCTCATTGGTCTCATCGTTATAGATTCCACGCGGGAGCCACAGCACCTTGTTGGCACCTAGCATCTTCAGGAGATGCTCCTCGATCTGTTTCTTTGTCATGGAAGGGTTTCTGCCTTCGCTCAAAAGGCAGCTTTCAGTGACCATCAGCGTTCCTTCTCCGTCGCTGTGGATACTTCCGCCTTCAAGTATAAAGCCGCGGTCATCGATACTCGCGCTCCCTATAGCTTCGCAAAATGATCTTGCTACTTCGCTGTCCTTAGCGTAATCGGCATAAAGGCCGTCAAAGTCACCGCCCCAGGCATTAAAGCCCCAGTCGACGCCCTTAAGCGCCGCACCGCTTTCAGACTCTTCGATAACGAATGTCGGTCCCGTATCTCTTGCCCACGAATCATCCGTATCCATAAGCAGCGGATGGAATGTAAAGTTCGCAGCACCGACTCTGTTTCTTACGGAATCGATAACGCGAGAATCAGTATCTCTGTTAAAGAGGACATAGAGATCCTCACTCTCGAGAATGGTTTTAAATATCTCTATAAAAGCATCCTGAGCGAGGGCAGGATCCTTACCCCATGACCCCGGACGTACCGGCCAGATCATGAGAGTTCCGAAGTGCTCTTCATACTCGGCGGGAAACCTGATGCTCATTACGATAATCTCTCCTTAAAGTCTGAATAACCGAATCTCTTGACGAGCTCGTAATCACCGTCTTCCTTGAGGAGAACGATATCCGGCAACGGCATGCCGTTAAAGGTATTATTCTTGACCATCGAATAGATAGCCATATCACCGAACGTCAGGATGTCACCGATCTTCGGCAGGCTCGGAAGCGGATATTCACCGATAACATCACCTGCAAGGCATGTCCTCGACGCGAGCCTTACCATGACACCTCCCTGCTTTGCTTCATCGAGCAACGGTGGCGTATAAGGCATCTCAAGAACATCAGGCATGTGACATGCGGCAGATGCGTCAAGTATCAGCGTCGGCATATCGGGAGTATCCACGATATCCATGACCTCAGTTATCAGGATACCCGCATCTAGCGCGATAGCTTCACCGGGCTCGAGATATACTTCAACTCCGTACTTAGCGCGAATATATCTGATGAGCTCGATCAGACCTTCTCTGTCGTAGTCATCTTTTGTGATATGGTGACCGCCGCCCAAGTTGATCCACTTAAGGTCGTAGAGAAACTCTCCGAACTTCTCTTCGAACACCTCGAAAGTAGCCTTCAAAGGCTCAAATCCCTGCTCACAGAGAGTATGCATATGAAGACCCTCTATACCTGCGGGGAGCTTATCTCCAAGTGCCGATGCACGTACGCCCAGCCTGGACTTCGGAGAACACGGATCATAGATCTCATGTCCTTCCTGCGTTGAAAACTCGGGATTTACCCTGAGTCCGACACTCACTCCGCCTTCTGCGGCATATTTCTCCCACACGCCTCTGTGATGCTCGAGCTGAGACAAGGAATTGAAGTAGACATGGTCACAGATCTTGAGGATCTCCTCCATCTCATCGTCCTTGAAAGCAGGCTCGAATACATGATTCTCCCTGCCCTTCATCTCCTCATGGGCAAGTCTCGCTTCATAGATACCTGACGAAGTAGTACCCGCAAGGTATTCGGCTATCAGCGGATATACGCGAAACATCGAAAAAGCCTTCTGCGCGAGAAGTATCTTTCCTCCTGATCTTTTCGAGACATCGGAAAGCAGCTCAAGATTTTTCCTGAGCTTACTTTCGAGCACGATATATGACGGTGTATTCAGTTCTTCATATCTCATGGAACGAGAACGGGATCCTCATCTACAACCCAGGGAAGTCCGTACTTATTGAGCATATCCATGTAAGGATCGGGATCGAATTCATCAGTCGTAAATACGCCGGGCTTCTTCCAGATACCTTCGACTACGAGAGATGTACCGATCATAGCGGGAACACCGGTCGTGTAGCTTATTGCCTGAGATCCGAGTTCCTTATAGCACTCCTGATGATCACAGACATTATAGATATAGAGCTTCTTCTCCTTACCATCCTTCTTACCCGTGAAGATACAGCCGATATTTGTCTTACCTACAGTACGGGGTCCGAGGCTCGCGGGATCGGGAAGCAGAGTCTTAAGGAACTGGATGGGTACGATGAGATGGCCTTCATGCTCAACGGGAGTAGTCGAGAGCATTCCGACATTCTCAAGGCACTTCATGTGCGTAAGGTAGCTCTGGCCGAAAGTCATGAAGAATCTGATCCTCTTGATCTCGGGGAAGTTCCTTCCCAAAGCCTCGATCTCCTCGTGGTGGAGAAGATACATATCCTTCTTTCCTACCTTGGGGAAATCGTACTCTCTCTTGATCTCCATGGGCTTAGTCTCTACCCACTTACCGTTCTCCATATAAGATCCGTTTGCGGATACTTCACGGAGATTGATCTCGGGATTAAAGTTCGTAGCGAAAGGATAACCGTGATCACCGCCGTTACAGTCGAGTATATCAACAGTATCGATCTCGTCGAAATAATGCTTCTTTGCATATGCTACGAATACGGATGTGACACCGGGATCGAAACCTGTTCCGAGGAGAGCCGTAAGACCTGCCTCCCTAAACTTCTCTTCATATGCCCACTGCCATGAGTAGTCAAAGTAAGCCGTGAAGCCCTTCTCCTGACATCTCTTCTCATATACTTCGCGCCATGCGGGATCATCCGTATCCTCGGGCTCGTAGTTAGCAGTATCAATATAGTCAACCTTGCACTCAAGGCATGCATCCATGATCGTAAGATCCTGATAAGGAAGAGCAACATTTAATACCGCATCGGGCTTATAGTTTGAGATGAGCTTTACAAGGTCTTCCTTGCTGTCTGCATCTACACCTACAGTCGTGATCTTTACGGGGCAGTCTGTAGCTTCGATCTTCGCCTTCAGATCATCGCACTTGGAAAGAGTCCTTGAAGCGATAAGGATCTCCTCGAAAGTCTTGTGATTCTGGCAGCACTTCTGGATAGCCACCTGTGCAACGCCGCCGCATCCGATAACCAATAATCTTGCCATTTATTCTTCCTCCTTATTCGTTATTATCAGTCGTTTTCTTCTTCTTTGAGCATATCTTCAACATACTTGGGGAGCATGAATGCACCTGAGTGAAGATGAGTCGTGTAATACCAGGTCTTGATGCCTCTCTCCTCCCACTTCTTGGGATCGAAGTCTCTCAGGGGATGATACTTCTTTGAAGCAAATCCGAAGAGCCAGTATCCCGAAGGACAAGTGGGGATATGAGCCTGATATACCTTCATTACGGGGAAAGACTTTACAGCCTTTCTGTGCATCGCGCGGCAGTTCTCCTCGTCCTCGTCAAAGAACGGGCTTCCGTGCTGATATACCATGATGCCGTCGTCGTGCAGGGCCTTAAAGCAGTTACCGTAGAACTCCTTAGTGAAGAGTCCCGCCTCATGGCCCGTGGGATCTGTGGCATCGTTGATTATAAGATCATACTTATCCTTACACTTACGAAGGAATCGAAGTCCGTCCTCGTAGTAGAGCCTTACTCTGACGTCCTCAAGACCGATAGCATTATCGGGGAAATACTTACGGCAGACATCCACGAACATCTTGTCGGGCTCTGCTATATCTATTACCTCGATCTCCTTGTAGTGAGACAGCTCTCTGGCAACTCCTCCGTCGCCACCGCCGATAACAAGTACTCGCTTAACATCAGGATGTACAGCCATCGGGACATGTACGATCATCTCGTCATAAGTGAACTCTTCCTGCTCGGAAAAGATAACGTTACCGTTTGATGTAAGGAACTTACCGAACTCGGGAGATTCAAAGACATCGATCCTTTGAAACTCACTAGTATCGCTATAGAGATGCTTATTGACCCTAATGGCCATCTTTACGTTATTTGTATGCATCTCTTCAAACCAAAATTCCATCGGATTAGATGACATCTTTAATTCCCCCTGTGTAATTACTTAAGTACGAGAAGCTCTGTAATATCTTCACTTGCCGGGCCCTGCATGGAGCAGCCCTTTTCCTTGGCCGTAATTATATAGTCTAATATATCCGAAGTGATGATCTCGCCCGGAGCAAGTATCGGGATTCCCGGCGGATAGCACATTACGGACTCTCCGCAGATCCTTCCTATAGTCTGCTCGATGGGAAGCTTCTCCTTCTCGGCATAGAAAGCCTCCTGAGGTGTAGCCTTTACGATAGGTGTTACATACTCGGCGCAGAAGAAATCTCCAGTGGGCTTTGAGTACAGACGAGCTATATCATTAAGAGCTCCCGCGAGTCTCTCGATCTCCTGGATCCTGTCACCTATGGAGACATATGCCAGAACGTTCGACAGATCACCGAACTCCATCTGGATATCGTATTCTTCACGAAGGAGATCATAGACCTCGATACCCGTAAGTCCGATACCACGAGTATTGATTACGAGCTTTGTTATATCGAAATCATAGACGCTACTGCCGTTGATGAGCTCTGAGCCGAAAGCATAGAATCCGTCGATCTCATTGATCTCTTCCCTGGCATAGGCAGCCATATCGCAGACCTTACCGAAGCTCTCCTTACCTTTGAGGGCCAGGTTCCTTCTGCTGATATCAAGGCTTCCCAAGAGAAGATAAGAAGCCGAAGTCGTCTGAGTGAGGTTAACGATATTGCTAACATAACCTTCATCAACACCTTCGCCCGTAAGAAGGATAGAACTCTGTGTAAGGGATCCGCCGGACTTATGCATTGAGATCGCAGCCATATCGGCTCCTGCAGTCATTGCATTCATGGGAAGGCCTTCACCGAAATAAAGATGCGTACCGTGAGCCTCATCGACCAACGCCAGCATATTATTCTGATGAGCAAGATCAACTATCGTCTTTAAATCGGAACAGATACCGTAATAAGACGGGTTATTGATCATGATAGCCTTCGCATCGGGATTATCGGCTATCGCCTTTTTAACATCAGCGATCTCCATGCCCAAAGGAATACCGAGCTTGGTATCCACCTTAGGATCGATATATACGGGGATCGCGCCGCAGAGGATAAGAGCATTGATCGCACTCTTATGAACATTTCTGGGCATTATTATCTTGTCGCCGCGCTTACAGGCCGTAAGGACCATGGACTGAACGGCACTTGTCGTACCGCCGACCATCATAAAGGCATGCTTAGCTCCGAAAGCATCCGCTGCAAGTTCTTCGGCTTCTTTTATGACCGATACGGGATGGCAGAGATTATCAAGTGCCTTCATCGAATTAACATCGATCTCGACACACTTGATCCCGAGGAAATCAACAAGTTCCTTGTTTCCCCTGCCCCTTTTGTGCCCCGGAACGTCAAAAGGAACGACCCTCTGTCGTCTGAAGCTCTCTATAGCCTTGTACAAAGGCGCATGTTTCTGTCTTTCAAGATCCATCAATCTCTCCAATACTACAAAAAGCAGCTCATCCGCAATAGATGAACTGCCTTAGATTCGGTATAAGCATTGACCGGCTCTCCAAGAGGCAGCGCATCAGCATTGGTTATAAGTAACCATCTTATAAAATTGGGCTCCTGACCCAGTTTAATAATCGTGGTGCTCTTCCACCACGTGCGGCACCGACCTGCCCCGTCCGACGAGCGTTAAACACTGAAATTCATTATTTCTGTGTTCGGTCTATTTTTATTACTTGAAAATTATAGCATGTAGGAAAGGAATTTCAACCTCAAATCACATATCCGCCTAAGCCGCGATACCGGATACGATAGAAACCGTTTCCCACCATCGAAACATAAAACATCCTTGATATTTGGCGTTTTTCGGAAACCCGATGCAACCAAGGGCAAAAATCCCCGTGTATAGTGATGCAGACAACAAACGAATAAGGAGAAGATCACTAACATGAAAATCAAAACTATTGCTGCAACAGCACTAACCGCTATTACGATCATAGGAGCTTCGCCCATGTCATCCATGGCAGTATCCTATGAGAAACCCATCACTTCCGCCGACTACTATAGGATCGCGTTTCCAAGCACATACCGTGATTGCAATGACTACAACAGAATAGTCAACATAGGCGATGCCAATGAAGACGGACGCGTAAATCTCGCAGACGTAATCAAGATCAGAAACGTGGCAATTAACGGGTTTACTCCACCCACCCCCAAGGACTGGGATGCCGCTTTTTTTCAGTTCTTCAATCAGGATAAATGCTATAAGCCTGACCATATGGATATCAACGGTGACGGTGCCGTAACCAAAAGGGATGCAGATATCCTTCTTTCATTCTGCACTACCTATGCTCCGGCCGACCCCATTTATCGGATCCGGAACTAAGAACCTGAACTAAGACCCGAACCTGTCTGCACTCGGGTCTGACAAAAGAGGCCGATCACATCAAGTGGTCGGCCTCTCTTTATGTGTTGCTATTCAAACGATGTCCGTTACCTGATCAGGCGTATCCACTATATAAGTAGCCCCTGCCTTCTCGAGTTCTTCCCTTGAGCCGTATCCGTAAAGAACGCCGATCGAATCGATACCTGCGCCGCATGCGCCTTCGATATCGAACTTGCGGTCTCCTACCATGACTGCATCCTTACCGTCAGAGCCAGCGATCTTAAGTGCTTTGTTGATAAGGTCTGTCTTGCTGGGAGAGAGCATTTCGCGGCCGGGGCCTACGATAGCATCGAATAAGGATGTAAGTCCTACGTTCTCAATTACTCTGTCAGCCATTTCCTGAGGCTTGGATGTTACTACCATAAGCCTCTTGCCGCTGTCCTTAAGCTTTGTTAATGTCTCCTTTACGCCGTCGTATAAAGGAGCCTGCTTGAAGCCGTCCTTTTCATAGACTTCGCGGTAGTACTTGACTGCAAGTTCTCCGTCGTCTCCCGTAAGGCCGTAAAATTCGGAGAAAGATACATACAGAGGCGGACCTATGAATCTTCTTAAGTTCTTGGGATCAGTCTCGTTTATACCGAACTTCTCAAGAGCATACTGAACCGAACTGAAAATACCGTATTCCGACTGAGTGATAGTTCCGTCAAGATCGAATAATACAAGATCGTACATATTATCTTTCTCCTCTTATCTTTTAGTAAATGAGTATACACATAACGCAACACTCAAACAATATAAAAAAGGGGGACCGAAGTCCCCCGAAGTATCATCAGATGTAGTCACTGAAGTCGAATTCCTGAAGCCCGCAGCCTTCCTCACAAGACGCATAGTAGATAATGTTATTCTCATGATCAAGTTCCAGGTAGTACGTATCCTCAAAAGTCGGAACCAATTCGTCGTCACAAACGTAAGGGCTTACGAAGTTCTCGTCCATCTCATAAGGGTAGAGATTTACTCTTCTCATTTGGGCTGTGCTATAACCGCCCTGAAGGTAGCGATCATCATCCGACATCAGGAAAAGATCCAGTGTATTCTTACCGAGCGCAAAAGTTGGATCAACATGGTAGTAGTTATCTCCGATATGAACTATGGTCCACTCGTGAGGAACAGTCATATAATCGCTCCATCCTTCACACCCTGCGGCATCAACTCCTACCTGCATGAGAAGATATGCATATCCGATACCGATCTCCTGGCAGATACCGTGACCTTCAGTAAACAATCTGTATGCGGACAGTTCATTTGCCTGTGCATTTTCAGCAGCATCATAGTCATACACATAGTTCTCAGAAATATAAAGGTAGATAAGGAGCGCCTTTTCGAGGTCGCTGTCATCTTCCTGAATACCGCATCCGTTGATAATGCCGGTAACGAGGTCCTCCCACTCCTGAAGCTTAACTCTGAACTCATCTTCAGGGATCGTGTAGTAAAAGTGACCCACACCGTCTGCATAGTAATCAGCCTCAACGAACTCTGCTACACAGGGATTACAGCTATATGCATACTGTCCCATCATCCAGTTAAATGTATCCTCATCGGCACACTCAAACTCAGTGTCTTCGTTCTCGATGGCCGCAATGAAGTTACTGTATGCCTCATACATATCTTCTCCCATGGTATCCCTGAACATATCGGATACTACGAACTGCTTATATTCGAATCTGTACGATCCGTCTGAGGGTTCATCTGCAGTCTTAGCGGAAACCGTGAGCTTTGTGCCTTCAGTAGTCTCTGACTGCTCAGTAGTCCTTTCTGTCATATTCTCATCACCTGCGGCTTTACAGCCTGTCATGAGGAGGATCAGCGACATCGCTGCCGCAGCAATTTTGAGTTTCTTCATTTCTTTTCTCCATTCTTTTGGGTTATATCCCTTGGACGACAGGAAACTCGTGGCTGTTGCGACAGTTTTCTTTGTTCTTGCACTTTTTTCTTTATATTTCCCAGCCGAAACATCGAAAGACAATAAAAATGATCGCCCCAAGGTTCTAACGTGACGATCATTTTGATTGTACCATAGGGCAACCGTCTATCGGTAATGCCTCTTTTATGTCTCGATTATAACTCTTAGCGCTATAGCAGTTAACGAACTCAGAGGATGCCCGCCACCTCTTTTAAGGTATCCACGATATAGTTCGCCTTCGCTCTCATCTCATCGTCGGGCGGGAGCATATCAGGCACCATAACAGAGATGAATCCGCCTGCATGTGCAGCTCTTATTCCGTTAAACGAATCCTCGATGATATATGTATCTTCGGGATCAGCCTCCAGGAGCTGAGCAGCCTTAAGGAATATCTCCGGATCGGGCTTACTCTTCGTAACCATATCTCCTCCGACTATCACATCGAAATACTCTATAAATCCCGCAGCCTCGATCTGACTCTTAACACGGGCAGTTCTCGTAGAAGATGCGATCGCAATCTTATAACCTTTATCCTTAAGATATCGTAGTATTTCTCCTACATAAGGCTTAAGCGGCAACCTGCCGTCGTCGTACCTGCTGTGATACATCTGTGACTCTTCCTTTAAGTATTCGTCGAAAGGAAAATCCGGGCCGTAATGATCGAAGAAGATCTTTCGCGTGGAGTTGCTGTTAACTCCTATCGTTCTTATGTAGACCTCATCGATATCGGGAAAGCCGTACTTAATTGACAGCTCCTTCCAAAGACCGAATACCGCGCGCTCGGAATCAAAGATGACTCCGTCCATATCAAATATCACAGACCTCATTAAATATCCCCTTCCGTAAAGGTTTACGAAGGGGATTATAGCAATGGCATTATCAGTCTTCAATTGAACTTTCAGGCATTTTCGGGTTTATCGAGATACTCCTCGAGCTTTTCGATCGGGATAGGTCTTGAGTACTTATAGCCCTGCAGATATCTGGCATTCATATCAATACAGCGAAGTTCATCCGCTTCGTCCTCGACACCCTCATAGAGTACAGAATAATCAACATCATTGAACATCGAAGCAAGATTCGAGACGATGGCCTTATACTTTCCTCCGGAACCGGAAGCGATGACCAGCGATCTGTCGAACTTTACGATATCGAACGGCAGCTCCATGATCCTCTCGAAATTGGAATAACCTGTTCCGAAATCATCAAGATAGAACTTAACGCCGCTGTCCTTGAGCTCGTTGATCCTCTTCTTTATATTCTCGAAGTCTCGCTCATTTTGTGATTCTGTTATCTCGATAGCGATCTTGTCATAAGGGATACCGCTGTCTTTGATTATCTTCTCGACCGTATCACAGAAAGACTCTTCACGAACATCGTATACGGAGAAGTTTACGGATATACGCTGGATATCATAGCCCTTATCAATGAATTCCTTGATCTGACGGCAGGTCTTATTAAGGATTATCTGCGTGAGTGTATAGATATATCTGAATCTCTCGGCTACATATATGAACTCGTCGGGATATATAAGTCCCGTCTCTTCGAGCTTAAGTCTCATGAGCGATTCTGCCGTATCGTACTTACCGGTCTTGATGTTATAGACAGGCTGGCAGTATACGAGAACACGAGGATCATTGAGGTCATGCCTTACATTGATATCGTTGAGCTCGGATACGATGTACTTATATCTTAGATAGGAATTGATATCCTTATCCTGCGCCTTTAAGATACTGTTCTCCTTCATGTCATAGTGGAGATACTTGATAAGGTTAACGTAGTCGTTATCGTGAGCGAATCTGTAGTCCGTCTTCATGAAAACGATCTTATAGTCGATCTTATAGTTATCGTAAGCCTTCATGAACTCATCGATCATCCTCTGACCATTTTCAACATATTCAGGGTTAAGAGCCGTCCTTACGACCAGTATGATATGACCGCCCGAGATCATGAACAATGTCGGAGACTTAAAGAACTGGATAGTAAACTTCTTGATGAGTTTTTGGATCTCCTCGGGATACTGCTGTCCCTTACCGTCGAACTCATGCATATAAAGGCTCATGAGATAAAGGTCATCGCAGTTATCAGCACTGATCCTCATCAGGTCATCGAAAGCTCTCTCATCGACTGCGCCCATCTCGGTATCATAAGGATTTGAATGTGCAAGATAAAGGAGTGCATATATCGGGAAAAGGAACGTAAATACCGTATACGATGACTCACCCACCCACTGCTGGATGAGCATTATGATAAATGAGATACCTACAGAAGCCATTACGCCGACAAGGATAGCACGCAGGACTCTTTCGCGATATTTAAAGAGCATTACGAGTATCAGGACGCCGAAGAATACATAACCGCATATAAAGATCGGCGCGCCATTATGGATAGTCTGATTCTCTTCGATATAGAACCCGAACCTGAATACGATCTCGGCTATCTCCGAGATAAAGAGAACACCGACTCCGACCGTCGCCAGCAGGAAGTATAGCGTATTCTTCTCAAACGTCAGACGCACGGCTTCCTTTACATACAGCACGAACATCCACAAGATCATATAAAGACACAGGTGGAAGCCTATCCTCGCGATATAGACATATACATGTGCGATATTCTCAAGATCATTGACCGCAAAGTGATAAAAGAGATCAGCAACTGAAGCAGTCATCGTAAGGTAGATCATGTGTCTTAAGTATCTGAAGCTTCTGGTGCGATTTATATATGCAGTCCTTATAAGGATCACGAATACGACGCATACGGCTATGACCAGCACATCAGCTGCCGGCGTATAACTTTCGAAAAAGGTTGTCACAGAAGGGATCATAAAGTACCTCCCTGCCTAATGAACCGCATGTCTACAGTTACATTATATAGGCAGAGAGGAACCCGTAATTTATTGAATTGTAAACAAATGATAACCGAAAAAGAAACTCTACGGCCTTTAGTTATTCCCTGTTCTTCAGTACGACCGCAGGAGTAGCACGCTTGATCGAAACAAAGAGTACACCGCTTATCAGCAGATACAGAAGTAATATCCCTCCGAATACTGCGGCATAGATCTGCGGCGGAAATCCCTGTGATACTCCGACAGCCACATTAGCGACCAGATAGTTAGGATAGATATAGTTCAGTATCAGCTTACACAAAGGTATACAGATCAGTGCTCCGAGAGCTATCGTCCAGAAGTTGCCGTCCAAATACATCTTCTTTACTTCACGGCTCTTAAATCCGAATATCTTAACAAGAGAAATATTAAAAGCCGATCTGTCGATCATCATCTTTATCATAAGGTACATTACGACGCAAAATATGACTGCTCCGGCGATGACCAACGTATAGACCATGCTCTTCATCTGATCTACGAAGACGGATGCTGCACTCGAGATGTCGCGCTTGGAAAGCGTAGAATAGAGCCTTCCGCTGTCTATATCCAGAGGTCTGTCCGAGAATACACAGTTAAAATAATCATCCTTTTCACCGAGCAGATCCCTGCAGGCATCGATGTCCATAAAGACCATCATCGAAGCCTGGTAATCGGAAAGTCCCACTATCTTGAAAGCATAGAGCTTATCGCCTTTCTTGTTCTGAAGAGTAAACTCGTCACCGACATCGAGCTGATACTTATAGGCAAACGCCTTGCTCACTACGACTTCACTGCTGCTGTCAGTCAAAAGATCTGATTCAAAGAAAGGATTATCCCTCGTAATGCCCATTAGAGTTATATCAAACATATAGCCGCCGAAATCCTTCTTCATCGACTCGGCTACAGCCTCATATCCACCCTCGGGAACTTCCTTCTCGGGATACTTATATGTATACATATACTCAAAGTTCGTATACGCGACATTATCATTCTTTACCCTCAGGCAGTATATGCTCGTATTGATCGCGAGCATTACGACGAGCAGTGCCAGGAACATACCGAATATTACGGTAAGTCCCAATCTCATCTCACGAAGGAGCTGTCTGATCCTGAACGTATTGATGAACCCGAGATGCTTGATCTTGATATCTCTTGCCTTAACGGCCTTCTGCTCATTTCGAAGAAGAGACAGCGGAGTCCTCATGAGTCTGTTCCTTATGACAAGGACATTTACAAGAAGAGCGATAAGTGCAGGCATCACAAGTCCGTAGATATAAAGGAACGGCGTGATCCTTACCTCCATATCAGGCATCGAGAAATATCCGAAAGAATCCTTCATCTGATTCGGAATACCAAACGATGTATAAAGAGCAACGAGCGTGCCCGCAAGTCCTGAGATAAATGTTATAAGTACCGGCATCATGAGATATCCAGCGGTGATCGAAGATCTCTTTACTCCGAGTGAATAGAGCGCACCGATGATACTGCTCTCCTGATCAACATTATGAACGACAAATACCGATATAACATACGCGAAGAGTATCAGAGCGATAACACCGACTACCATACTTGAGATAAATGTAGTCTGAACGTCATCAGCGGCAGCGTGTATCCTGACGTTCTCGGACTTAGGAAGAAACATCATGAGATTTTCGGTCTCTATATCAAAGACTTCATCTATAAGATCATTAGCTTCATCGGCAAATTCATTCATGCCGTCTGCATATTCGATCACACCGTCTCGAAGCTCTCCCGTACCGTCATAAAGCTCATCTACGCCGTCAGAAAGTTCCGTCACGCCGTCACTTAAGTCCTCGACACCGTCCGAAAGCTCCCTCGTACCGTTATGAAGAGCCGACGCACCGCCAGTCAGTGCATCGCTATTAGATGAGATCTCCTCCAGTCCGTCCGCGAGCTGCTCAGCACCGTCTGCGGCCGAAGATACACCACCTGCCACGGCATCTATACCCTGATCGATCTGATCATATCCGCTGTTCAGAGCTGATGTCCCCTGATAAATCGGAACGGCTACACCTGCTACATACGGATCTTCACTCTGGGTCATTGCTCCTACCTGCTGATCGAGTTGGCTGACCCCTGCGGCATACTGATCCGATCCCGAAACCAGCTCATTCGCACCGTCTTCGAGCTCATCCATACCGTCACTAAGTTCACGTGCTCCAGAAGCGGCAGAAGATACAGCATCAGTATATGAACCGATACCCGATTCGAGCTGACCTGCACCGTCATTTAAGTCATCCGCCCCGGATACCAGATCGGGCATGGCATCTTCGAGTTCATCAACTCCGTCATTCAGCTCTCCGACTCCGTCATAGAGCTCATCTACCGAATCGCGGAGTTCTTCCGCACCTTCGTTTAGGTCATCTATACCTTCGAGCAGATCATCCTTTCGTCCGACCATATCATTCCAGTACTCAAGGAAGTACGGATCGTCGATCGCATCAACATCAAATCTGTTCTCTTCAAGTATCGCCTTGAGCTCATCGTCAGTCATTGCACCGTTGAGCATATATGCATAACAATATTCTTCGGAACCCAGACTGTTGCCGCTCGCAAGAAGCTCCTCATAGGCATTATCCGTTACGAAGATAAGACCGAACGCCACGCTGTCTACAGAAGTATCTCCGAGCGTCCTGAGTGTCGAATTGTAATCAGGCGCCGCTCCGATACCGGATACCGTGAAAGTCTTATCTCCGAGCGTGATCTGATCACCTGCATGGATACCGTGCTCCTCGGAATATCTTCTCTCGAGGACTGCCTCAGAATCATTAGCCGGCATAGCGCCTTCATGTAAAGTGATCAGGTTGATATTCTGTCTTTCCTTAAATACGCGAAGTGTACTGCCGTCGCTGAGCTCATACTCCATGCTGAACATCTTCTCGATCTCGACGCCCTTTGACGTGATCACTTCGAGCTCAGCCTGAGTAAGAGGGACGAATACCGTGAACTCTCCGTCCTCCACTCGGAAATCCCTGTCATAATCATCACCCTGAGCCATAATGCTCGACGCCGATCCCATGAGACTCATGACCAGAAATACTGAGAAGAATATCAGGAAAACGAGTGCAAGATACTTACCTGCACTCTTCTTAAGATCCCTTACGGACCTTTTAAGCATCAAACCAAACATATATCAGAGATCCTCCAATTCTGCGGCAGGAACCTTAACTTCATTCCTATAATCCTTAGATACTTCACCGTCTTTAAGATAGATAACGTGATCGACCATATTCTTGATGGAATTATTGTGAGTTACTATGATCATCGTGGTGTTATAGGTCTTATTGATCTTCTCAAGAAGCATCAGGATATCCCTCGAAGTCTTTGAATCCAGGGCACCCGTCGGCTCATCACAAAGAAGCACCTTAGGATTTTTGACTAATGCTCTTGCGATAGCGCATCTTTGCTGCTGGCCTCCTGAGAGCTGAGCCGGGAATTTATCCTTATGGTCGGTCATTCCGAGGACATCCAGGAGCTCATCGATATTCATCGGATCCTTAGAAAGATATTCGCATACCTGGATATTCTCTTTGACTGTAAGGTTCGGGACCAGATTATAGAACTGGAATATGAACCCAAGGTTCTTTCTTCTGTAGTCGGCGAGCTTTTCGCCTTTGAGCGTTTCGACATTGGTACCGGCCACCGAAACTATGCCGCTGTCAACTGAATCAAGTCCGCCCAGGCAGTTAAGGAGTGTGGATTTCCCTGAGCCCGATGTGCCCTGGATAACGCACATCTCGCCTCTTTCGATACGGATATCAACACCCTTAAGTACCTGAACGAAGCTTCCCCCTTCTCCATAACTCTTCTTTAAGTCTTTTGTCTCGATATACATCTTCATATCCTCCATTGTTTTATATACATTCAGTTAGCTTTTGCTACATAACACCGTTATGTCAGGAGCAAAAAAATATAGCGGTCACCGCAGACCGAAAGTCGCAATACCTCCACCTCTCAGATTAGTAATAACCTCAGGGAGTTCCTTCATCGCCTCTTCCTTATCCTTAGAATGGGTAAGAAGATAGATGAACGACTCGATCTGGATATGAGCCAGGAAATGAACCATGTAATCATCAACATGGGCAGCCCCGAATCTCTCCTCAAGGATGATCGCAAAGTGCTTATAATGCGTCTGCATCTCATCGATGAGCCTGTCCTTGATATTCTCGTACTTGGAGCCCTGAGCCTTAGTAAGGAGCAGTATGAACTCTTCCTTGTACTTGAACATGATCTCCATTATGAGCTTTGAGTCTTCCATATCCATACTGTCATCGAAAGGATCGATATCCACGCACTCAGTCTCCCTTCTGAGGTGTGCCCCGACAGTAGCATCAAGCTCCATCAGAGGTCCGCCTACGACAGCATCAAAAAGATCCTCCTTATCCCTGAACAGGAAATAGAGCGCTCCGGTGGTGACTCCTGCCTTTTTGCAGATCGACCTCAAAGAGGCATTGGCATACCCCTTCTCGATAAACTCTTCTCTGGCAACTTTAACCAGTTTAAGCTTTGTCTCACCGTCGCTAACTGTCATCTGTTCCTCCGAATACATTTTACATAACACTGTTATGTTGACCAAAATAAAGATACACCTCATTACGGATAATGTCAACACATGAATGAGCATTCAAATAAAAACGAGCCATCCGACATTGTCGAACGGCCCGCAAAATACACTTTTCAAAAGGATCAAAGTCCCAGTCTCTTCGATCTTTCGATCTGTGAAACAACGTCCTTTATCTGATTAGCATCTACGATCTTACTCGCACCGCAATAGATACATGTAGCCTTGAGCATTGTCCTGTCGAGATCCATCTGACCGCCGCACTGAGGACATGTAAGGTCTATCTCTACGGGGATCTCAACAGGATCTTCCTTGGTCTTAATAAACTTATGACCGGTCTTCTCGGTTACATAATACTTATACATCTCGACTGCATCTTCTTCCTTGGGGGTCAGGCCTTCTACCTTGGCAAGCTCCTCGATCTCATATGCAAATGAGATAAGCGCGGACGACTCAGCCTTATCGAGATACTGCTGAACCTTCACGAAAGAGATATCGGGATCGGATACTTCCCTTACTCCCGTCTTGTACTCGGCAGGGATAGAGCTGTCGCTCTCGATAAGATTTACGATCTCATTGAGCTCCTTCTTTTCACCTTCCGAAAGCGTACCGTCGATGCCTGCGATATAGTAGCTGAGCGCGAGCTTGGCAAGAAGAGTATTAAGCCTCTTCTCAGTTGCAAGGTTCATACCTGTAGTACTTGCAGTCTGAGTCTTTGCGCCGCCTGAAGCCTCGGCATTCTTAAGATCCACCGCATGATTAATGATCTGCGGAATTATCGGTCCTGCCTCCTGAGAAAGTTTATTGATAGCAGCGACTGTAGCAACACCTACTGCTACATTAACTGCATTTTCAACGAGCGAACCTCTCCTGTGCCTTGCAGGCTTACGGAACATATTTCTGAGTATTCTGTTTCCTAATCTCATTTTTACCCTCTTTATCTTACAATTATCTCTTTTATCTTGCTGATAGCTTTGCCGGCGGTATTCTGCTTCAGGAGTCCTTCCTTGGCATAAGCGGCCATGTTCACATCACCGTTCATGAGCCTTACTACGACAACCGCAGGATTAACCCCTCCGACACCAGATCCGACAACGACAACGTGCTCGCCTTTTACCGGATCCGATTCAACGACCTTTCCTGCCGAAGCGAGCGCTTCACCGAGCCGCTCGTAATCAAGGTCAGGCATCGTGAATCCGTCATAGACACAATCCGTCTTAAGAAGCGAAGCGGCTGTCCTGGTACCGCCTCCGATGTCTCTCATATGCCATGGGCGTAATACACTTCCGGCTTCATTGGCGACATCGCCAAGTCCTTCCGACAGCAATCTGTCGATCTCTCTATCAGTCATACTATCTCCCTCTTCCAATCCCGATCTTTAAGATCACTTATTATTATCATTCATATAGAGCGTTCTTGCAAGTTGATCCGCGTAATATTCTCCGCAGTTTGCTATATCGGAATTATATTCGCAGAGCAGGAACCCGTAGATATCATTCTTATATAATATGGGGAATGCAACGAACTCTCTGCAGTTAGACGGGAGCTCCATTCTTCTGAACATGTCTTTGGTATATCCCCTCTGTCTTTCCTCGGGCAGAATAAACAGCTCTCCGTTCTTGGTCAGGCACTTGAGGTTTATATACTGCGGGAATACATCCTCCCGGTCCTCGTCGTAGGAGATCGAACTTTCAAAGAGGAAGAATGCTGCATTTTCGAGGCCGAGCTTATCGAAATTACGAACCAGGTTCTCGATCTTGTCACCTGTATCCTCATCATATGCGATCGATTCTATGAGCATATTCTGAAGACGCTGACGTCCGAAGATCAACTGATCGTTGGCAATGATCTTATTCTCGGCAAGCTCAACGATGGCATCTTCTTTCATTCGGGCAAAGAGCCTGTTGATATGCTGGTTATATCCGGCATATGAAATGATGCTGTTTTGAAGTTTCTCGGTACTCTTTATGAACTTCATGGCATCCGTATAATCCATAGCGCCGTTCTCAAAGAAGATATCCACGAGTTTCTTCGTCTCTTCGAACTCCTCGGTACTCATATACTTAGAACGTGCTGCCGTAAGTATCCTCGAGATAAATACGAAGAACAGCCTCGGGAGGTTTACCGACTCCCTGTCCCTGAACTCATGCTTATATCTGTAAAAACAGTCATCGAAGATCCTGTAGATAAAGTCCTTATCTACGTTCATCATCTCCATCGTCGTATATTCGTACATCTCGTAATCAAAAGACTCTCGACCGTAAAGTCTCGTAGGGATAGTCACGGCTCTCGGAGGATTACCGTTCATCTGAAGGATCAGCTCTTCCATGGCTTTCTGTCCAAGCGTGACTTCAGCGGCTCCGATCGACGCGAGTGTCGGGATCATACGACCTGCCGTCTTCGTATTATCGAAAGCAAAAACCATGATATCCTTACCGGGCACCAGACCTCTTTTTGACATTACATCAAAGAGTCCTACGGCCGATGCATCGTTGACGCAGAATATCGCCTGAACATCGGGATTCTTGTTAAGAAGTTCCGTAGCGGGGATCTGAGTATCGACAGACATATCACCACTGACATAGTTATCGTCAGTGAAATCGACATTATTTCTCTTCAGGGCATTTTCGTATAGTGCCCTTCTCTTTCTGGCGTCAATATTATCCTCACGACCTCCGAGCATTCCGAACTTATCAAATCCGTATGCATTGACAAGGCAATCGACTGCTTCATTGATACCGCACTCGTTATCGTAGTTTACCGTCGGCTGTCCTTCAAGATCAGATACGACGAACACTTTGGGTACTCTCTTGAGCTTATTGAAATATCGTTCTTCGATAACTTCTTTTTTTATCTTCTCCATACTTCCCAAAGAGACTATAAGACCGTCAAAACCACAGAGGTCCTCAAGGCTGTAGACCGTGTTGAAAACTCTCTTATACTTGTGTTGATTATCGTTGAGCTCGCGGGTATTATCGTACTTACCTGCTATTATGACCAGATCGATATTCTTGTACAGACGGCTACAGTTGATCGCATTCTGGATCATTTCCTGTGCGAATTCTGTATAGAGATTCTCTACTACCAGCGCTATCTTCTTTTTGGTATTAAATCCGTTCATTAAGTAAACCTCACTTTAAGACTCCATAAGTTCGGGGGCAGGCTTTGAGAAGAGATATCCCTGCGAATAGTCGATATTATATTTAAGGAGTATCTCCTGGATGCTCTCGTTCTCGACAAACTCTGCGACTATCGTTATCCTGCCGGAAGTGAGTTTCTTCCAACCTGCGATAAGAGCGATAAGATGCTCTGATTCGATATTCTCACAACAGGTCCTTACGATCGATCCGTCGATCTTGATATAGTCCGTATGGATATTGACTATATGCTGAAGATTCGAGAATCCGCTTCCGAAATCATCTATGGAAATCTGACCTCCGAGGGCATGAATACGGTCTACAAAGAATACGAGGAAGTTATAGTCATCGATATCCTCATTTTCAAGTATCTCGAATACGAAGTTCTCGGGATGAGGGACTGAAGAAAGCCTGTCAAAGATATACTCCATGAACTGCTTATTCTTGATATCCCTGATATTAAGATTCATGCTGACGCTGATGTCTTCTATATCCTTGAACTTATCGAATACCTTTCGGATCATCTGCAGAGACAGTGCATCATAGATAAGTCCGTATGATCTGGCGAGATCCAGGAAACTGTTGGGATAATAGATCTTACCATTCTCATCCTGCAGTCTCATAAGAGACTCATAGTGATCGATCTTATTGGTCTTATTGTTATAGATGCCCTGATAATAAGGGATGACCTTATCGTTCTCGATTGCATACTTTATAACGTTGAGCATATGATAGCGCTCACGTATACTGTCTTCGTCGACCTGATGTTCAAAAGCATCACAGACATAAAACTGAAGATTCTTATTTACCATCTCCACTCTAGATGAGTAATAGAGAGAATTGAGGTTATCTTCCGTACAGCCGTCAATAACACAGAAGATCGGTACGATGGCGATACTGTCCTCGGAATACTCGAACAGTTCATTCTGAAGCTGTTCCATATCTGCTACGAACTTCGAAAGCGTAACCATATACGACGGCTCGGCGATAGCGAGCTGCCAGTCCTCCATCGAATAGAGCTTATAGCCGCGCGACTTGGCAAAGTTCGAACATTTGCTCACGAAAGACCTGTATGTGAAATCAACGAGTTCTTTCGAGAATACTGACTTCATGCCGGAGACTCCCGATACGCTGATGACACATACACGATCATATCCGTTGAGTTTTATATCCATCGTAAGAGCCGCATTATTCGGGATATCCTGATTCTCGGCATACAGCAGCTTGAGCTCACACTGCTTGATGAAGGACTTGAGGCTCGATGCAACAGAATCCCTGTTATTGAGCTCGAACTTCTTCTCGATGTCCATAAGATAATCGATAAGCTCTTTATTATCCTCTGCAAGAGAATCAGTATGGTAGAAAACGTAGGGATTAAAGTCCTGTCTTGCAGGCTTTTCGCCGAATACCGAAACTACGAACGAGCAGTTGGCAAAGGAATTCCTGCCGTTAACGAAAGCGATCTCACCCTCAGTTATACAGCCGCTGATATTTGAATTGGCATATGCAGAGAGCTCCCACTTAACACAGCTGGAGTAGATCATGGCTCTCGCGATACACGAATAACCGAACAGAGTCTCTGCCTTCTCGAAATTCTCGACACGCCTGAAGAGTGACCTGTTATCCGAGATGATCTTTCGATCGTATATAAATGCACGCTTCAGTTTCTTTCCGGCTGTGACATTGTGGTTGGCCGTGATCGTCTCTCGCTTGCTCGCGGTATCAAGATCAGGATGTGCGTCGTAAAATCTCTTGTTGCCGGGAACATCCTTAGGATAGATATCCTCCAGGCTCTCCTTATCGGAAAACCTTACAAAGATAGGGATATCACTTACATCCGAATAAACATACGGAAAGAGATTCGTAAGCTCGGATCGCTCCTTGACATCCTCACCTACTCCGAGGAGGTACTCTCCCGCACCGTCCTTACCGTCGATACTCAAGATAGTAGCGCCGAACGTATCGGTTATCTCTACCTCTTCATCCAGTATCTGAACACCCGTGGCATATGAGCTGAAGCTCTCGAGTGACTTGCCGCTCAACGAGCAGACCATGATCGACTTATCGGAGCAGCCGTTCTCATTAAAAACAAATCCCGTATCCAGGAATTTCTTAAGACTTATATCGGATGTATTCGCAACGCCGCCGATCATCTGAACACCCGGGAACTGATCATTACACTTCTCGATAAAGGAATAAACATCAAGGTACTTACGTGTAAGGAACGTAAGAATCAGCTTGGTATCCTCAGTAACTGCCGCCTCTTTGACCATGCGTGACAGTTCTTCGGGCGCGATCGGAGTATCCGTCTCAGTATCATAGGTCGGAAGCATAACAGTCTTCACGCACGTCTCGTCCATCAAAGTAACCGAGACAACGCATCTGTTCGGGAGCAACTGTCCCCAGCTTATAACGGCAGATGTACTTGTACCGAAGATCTGTGCGGTCGGGACAATATTCTTTATGAACTTTGCAAGGTCTACCGCTTCATCCGCCATATGGATCGCAGTATGGATCCTTATAAGGATATCGCCCCTTTGTTCTTCAAGTCTCAGCTGAGACAGAGCCTCAGCAAGTCTGGCCTTTGATATATATTGAAAGTTCCAAGTAAACATAGCTTTCCCCCGGATCTTTTAGACGCACGATAAAGGACTCTTTAACTATAAAGATTAATTTAGATGTTACCAATTACAGCTAGTATTTACTTCACTATTCTTTTAATAAATTGTGAATTGTTATCAACAGTTGAAATTACGGGGTTTATAACGATTTTTTGTCATCAAGGGATCTGACTCAGATGATCATCCCGGGAAGCTCATTCGGAGCGTCAGCCAGCCTTCTCGCGCCACCGGAGATCAGGAACTCCCTGCTCTTATAACCCCAGGTGACACTGACAGGATCAATTCCTGCATTCTGCGCAGTCAGGATATCGACGTCCGAGTCACCGATAAATACGGCCTCATCAGGACTAATCTTAAACTCCGAGAGCAGTTCATTAACGAGGAACGGATCAGGCTTATGCTTAAGGCCTTCCCTGTGACCTTTTACCTTATCGATAAGCCCCGGGAATTTCGCATCACAGAGTATATTGGCAGGAGCGTCCGACTTGTTAGTCACAACTGCTACCTTTATCCCTGCTGCTCTAAGTTCTGAAAATACCTGTGCTATCCCGTCATAAGGAAGGGTATTCTCAGTGCAGTGCTCGCGATAGTGATCCCTATAGTCCTGAACGATCTTCATGACCTTCTCTTCTTCGATATCTCCAACACAGGCGCGGACAAGATTTATCGCTCCTCGTCCTATACGCTGCTTCACGATATCGACATCGAGCGGTTCTAAACCCGACATCTTCATCGCTTCATTAAAAGATACGGCCAACTGACCGACCGTATCAAGTATAGTTCCGTCCAAATCAAAGATCGCGAGTTTATAACCCATAAGGACCTCGAGCTCACATATAGCCGCAACCCGACTTGGTCGGACCGTCATCCCCCGACTCGTAGCGGGCCTTAAATTCCATATTGATATCTCTGATTTCTTTCTTGCCGTCGATATAATCCTGATACATCTCGGCAAGACCGGCCATACAACCGTCACAGGATCCGCTGATATTACCTATCGATTCCTCGACTATCCTCTCGCGTTCTTCTCTTGTCGTATCCTTGATCAAGATGCTCATACTGAACCTCCTATAGCCTTACTCTTCTTTATCCTCAACCTGTTCAGACTTCTCAGCCTTCTCCTGGATCTCTGCAAGAAGATCACGCTGCTTTTTGGCTTCATTATATGCTCTGTAGTAATAAAATCCTGCCAGAAAGATATAAGGTATCGTAAACGAACGATAGAACTCGTACCAGCCTCTCGGTGTTATGGGTTCTACCACCAAGCTAATGATAAAGAGCATTATCGCGCAAAGAACGCACGCAGTCAGATACTGCACGACTATCATGGCCAGAGGGCTCCATGTATCAAAGAGCTTATGCATATAGAGCACGAAAGTTGCGATTATGCACGTAGCAAACATAACAAGTACATTGAGGTTATTAGTCTCGGTACCGCAGATCATATTAACGATCGCACCGACAACGGATATGATCGTGTAAACACAGCATAGTTCGATCAAAAAAGATGAGATCTTCTCACGCATCAGGTCATCCTCCTCATCTTCTGCAGATATTCAGTGAAGCTCTTCTTGTAGCTTCTGTTGATACAGATCCTCTCACCGTTATCAAACGACGCAAAGACCTTCATATTAAGATCCGGCTTGAGCTGCCTGATCTTGTAGATATTTATGAGATTTGATTTTGAGACTCTTACGAACCCATAGTTCCAGAGCATCTCTTCACACGAGGCAAGTGTCTCCATTACACGATAGACTCCGTTCTTCGTATAAGCAAAGAGCTTTCTGTCTATATGATCGAGATAATATATCTCCTTGGGATCGAGCAGCACCGCCTCGCCGTCATCAAGGTCATCATCAGCAGGACGTCCAGACAGAGAAGGTCTGTCAGAATTAACGGCATCGATTATCTGTTTTACCAGAGGACGCATATTCGCATAATACACGTCAACATGCTCCTGCACGTTATCCTTATCTTCGTAAAGATTGATCTTCATATCTTCCTTTTCATCTCCCTTTCCTCGCAAGCTATAATATCACAAACTTGCTTTAGATAGCCTGCTATTTATATTCGGGGAAATGCTCAGCAGTCGAAGATACTTATCTGCTTATACTTTTCGGGGAATTCATTAAGATATGCAAAACACTCATCAGGATCATACATGATCCCATTATCCTTACAGATCTTCCTGAAGATCTTCATGAGGCGCAGAGAGTCCGGGCTGGATAATTCGTATCTGTTGCCATATCGTTCGATATATCTCTGCTTGAGCCCCGGAAAATGCTTATCGAGTGCAGCGTAGAAATACTCACGGTCACCGTCCCTCAAGGTAACTCCCATATCAAAACAGATGATCCCTTTTACCCCTACCCTGACACACTCATTCAGGATAGCGATGATATTATCTTCGTTATCGTTTATAAACGGAAGGATCGGAGTCAGCCACACGACCGTAGGTATCCCACGTTCCTTCATTGCCTCAAGGACTTCGATACGTCTTTTGGTATTACAGACATGAGGTTCGATAACGGAACAAAGGTCGTCGTCAAAAGTGGTGAGAGTAACCTGAACTACACACTTTGTCTTCCGATTGATCTCGTCGAGCAGATCGATATCTTCAAGTATACGATCAGATTTAGTCTGTACCGCTACTCCGAATCCGTTATCACGTATGATCTCAAGGCATCTTCTCATCAGGTGCAGCTCTGATTCGCAATGCATATAAGGGTCAGACATAGCCCCTGTACCGATCATGCACTTCTTTCGCTTGGACCTCAGAGCCTTCTCAAGAAGCTCAGGCGCATTCTGCTTGACTTCAATGTCTTCGAAAGGATGAGTGAACTGATAACAGTTACTTCTGCTGTCACAATAGATGCAGCCGTGAGTACACCCGCGGTAGATGTTCATCCCCTGCCGTCCGCCGTTACCCGTAAGTATTCCCTTGGCATCAGTAAAATGCATAATCCCTCCGAATATCGATCTGTCAATATTGATTATACCAAACATATATTCATATTTCCGATCTGAAAGAGATAAAGTGTACTTTATCTCTTTTTGTGTAATTCCTCCAATACCAAAAACTTCACAATTCACATTCAGTTTCCGCGAAACACCTTTAATTACTGCATTTACCGATATATTTTGATTTGTGAAGTGTTTGTTCACAAATTGTTTTCACAATTATTTTTGATAGGGGTTATAATCTAAACATGATCAAATGATATTTGCCGGTCAGGTAGCGAAAATCCTTTGTATAGAGGCTCATGAGGGAACGAGTAACTAGTCTGATGCAAATTGGTCATAAAGAATAGGCATCCTCTGCACATCTGAAATGTGCAGAGTTTTTTTATGCCAAAAAACAGATCAATTTCAGACAGATGCGCATTTTTGTCTATACGCTTCATTAATTTATTTACGTAAGATCAGGTTGAATGCTATTAAGGAGGTGTCTTATGAACCGGTTCCTTATCATGCTGGCGATAGCACTCGTCGTTTCCGCCATCGGATTTTACAAATACGTCTATTTCATTTCGCTCGGGTACGGATTCTCGATCGCGGCTATCGGAATTGCTTCCCTGATAGCATTCAGCGGCAATATCGATGCACTCGGCATCATCATCTGTCTCCTCCTCTTCATTTACGGCAACAGGCTGTCAGGATATCTGCTCATAAGAGAGCTCAAGAGCAGCACATATAATAAAAAGATGAAGGGCGAGATCTCAGACGGAAAGAACATGAAGTTCCCCATAAAGCTCGCTATCTGGATAACATGTGCCCTGCTTTATGCATGCCAGACCGCTCCTGTTTACTTCAGATTAAACGAATCATCAGGAGCTAAGGTTAGCCTTATAATCGGTATTCTCATAATGGCTTTCGGAGTTACTTTCGAGACCATAGCCGATATCCAGAAGAACAACGCCAAGAAGATCAACCCCAATACATTTGTCTGCACGGGACTTTTTAAGATCGTAAGATGCCCCAACTACTTAGGAGAGATGATCTTCTGGACAGGTGTATTTATCTCAGGGATCGGAGCATTCACTTCCGTATTGGGCTGGATATTATCGCTCCTCGGATACCTCGGTATCATATATGTAATGTTCAGCGGAGCAAGAAGGCTCGAGATACGCCAGAACAAACATTACGGCGAGGATCCCGCCTACCGTGAATATGTTAAGACTACTCCGATAATGGTTCCGTTCATCCCGCTATACAGTGTAGAAAAGCACAAGTGGCTCGTAGGATAAAGAGACAACAAGGGACTGCCTCAGATAATGAGACAGTCCCTTCTTTATTTCACTTATAACTTTATTCTCAGATCCTGGGATCAGATTCCACTACGGTGATCATGCCGGTCTTCAACATGATATCATCGATATTACATCCGTCTATGTAGATAAGATATACGACTCCGTTCTGCTCGATGAGCATATATCCCCATGCCCAGTTCAATCCCTGAGCCGACTCACCCTGATCGATCATGGTGATCTGAAAAGTCTGATCTCCGATAGTAACATCTCTTGTCTCTATTACCCTGTTCGGGAACCCTTCACCAAGCCACTCGATAGTATGGTCGACATTTTCCTGCAAAACTGCCTGCGCCGCAGGATCATCTACACTGTGAGCATCCGGTATATACTGAGCTGAGAATCCCTCATCGCCATAAAGGCCGTCATCAGCATGAACGACAATATGGTTAGGATTACCGTTCTCCATGATACCTTGCACAGTCTCATAGTCAGCATCCCTGAACTCCAGGCCATCATCGAGCGTAACGTTGTAGCTAGTTCCCGGAAGTATCGTACTGTTACCCTCGGGACAATAGTACTCATAGTTTACGGGCTCAGTCTCCTCAGTATGAGTAACCGTGACTGTTCCACTGGCAAGAACTAAGCCGCCTTCCGTTTCAAGGCTTACTGTGTATTCACCGTCAGGAAGGATCTCGTCTGTAATATCATCAGCGTCAGGATAGCTTTCGCCGATATAAATGGGATTGCTCTCGGATATAAGATCGGACTCGTAGATGACCTCGCCTCCGACTTCAACTTTTAAACGATAATCCCAGGTAAGGCTTTGTCCGTCACCCAAAACTTGCGCAGCGCAATCAATATATGTTGTATCGCGATAGGTCCGCTCCAGATTATCATATCGTTCTCCAGAAAAAGTAAGTTCTCCGATATAAGTATCAAGACTCTCCGCGAAATTGAAATCAGCCGATGCATAAGGAAAAAGATCCTTGATTACTCCGATATTCGTAAGGAGCATCTTGCCGTTTTCGTCCTTCTCAAACTCAAATGTCAGAGTGACTTCTATTCTGTCCGTGCATGCTGCAAGGGCATCAGTAAAAGGCGTCATTCCGACATAGAGGATATCATCTGAGATGAGCTTCTCATAATCAACATAATCAAAGTGAACATCTATTGATGCCTCATCCCCATCTTCACTGACCTCTGCAGTATCTTCAAGAGTCTTACACTCCAGCGTCTTAGAGATCTCTTTTCTTGCTCCTTCGTTATAATTCCCGGTGTATTCCAGATCGTTCATTATTGTCTCGAGATCTTCGTCACCTTCGGTCGACATATTCCTTATAGATCCATAATCCAGATTGACGATATGCCTTCCGAGATCATCCGCCAGATCGACGACCGGCTTCGTAAGGTCTTCTGTTTCCTTAGGCTGTCTCTGCATCGCTTCACATGAACAGATGCTCATCATGAAAGACGCGCAAAGGATAAGCGATGCTACTTTACTCATATCCTTCATATCTTTATCTCCTTGATAAACCCTTATATCGTTATCAAGTCAAGATTATAGCACAGTAAGTATCAGTATCCCTTGATCTTATCTATTACATGTTTCATCTTTTTACCGCTTGAAAATAAGATAAGATCCTCTAAGAACATATCGACATTCTTATCAACCGTATGAGGCAGCATCAGATCACCTGCCACATGAGGAGTGATCAGAAGATTCTTCGTATCCCAAAGCCTGCTGTCCTCAGGAAGCGGTTCGGTGCTGAATACATCCAGTGCTGCTCCGGCCAGTCTGCCGTCTTCAAGAGCATCGACCAGAGCATCTTCGTCAATGGCAGATCCTCTGCCTACATTTACTACAAAAGCACCTCGAGGAAGCTTGGCTATCCTCTCGCGCGATAATATTCCTCTGGTCATAGGAGTATCAGGCAGGCACATAACAAGAAGATCCGACTGAGGCAGCACCTCATCAAGTCTTTCTATCTCATACATCCTGTCAAACAGGTCCTCCCTGCATTTGCCGCTTCTGCTGACACCGATCAGGGATAAAGGCTCGAAAGCTCTTGCTCTCCTTGCAAATTCACACCCGATATCACCAGTTCCGAGAACGGTGATCCTGCTTCCAATTATCGAACGCTGAGGGATAGCATATCCCCACTTATGGTTAATCTGTGCCGAGTGATGCATGGGAAGATCTCTCATCAGCATCAATGTAACAGCGATGATATGCTCAGCTATAGTAACACCGTATGCCCCCGATGAATTCGTAAGGATACAGTCCTCATTAGCGAATACACCGGGTTTCATAAGGTAATCTACTCCGGCCGAAGGAACGCAAAGCCACTTAAGATCCTTATTATTCTTAGCGATCTCCATACCAAAGCCGTATACTACATCAGGATGTAAATACTCTGCGGGTATCTCAGATTCCGAAGATGCAAAACACACTTCGGCGTCGATCTCGGAAGCGACACTCAAGATCTTTTCTTTATGCTTTTGCTCGAGAGCGCGAGTCAATACAGCTATCTTCATATCAATATATTATCTGTCGAACAGGATACCCTTCATACAGACCAAAGGCTCGTCCTTATTGTAGTCCCATGAATGGTAAGCATCGCCTCTGCAGAATCTGCTGTGCTCGCAATCGCTGCACTTTGCACAATCCTGCGACTTATCTCTCCTGAATATCTCGAATCTGTTATTCCAGACATCACTGAACCTGTCAGTCCTGATATTTCCCTGAATCGTACGAGGATGACGATCGATATCAAGGCATGCACCTATATCGCCGTTGCTCATGATGCTCGCGGTATAGACTCCGGCATTACAGAGCCAGTACCAATCGCGCACTTCAGCTTCGTAGTCAAGTCCGAGGTAATGCTCACAGCCGTAAAGCACGGGATAGCCGTCCTTTCTGGCCTGCTTTATAAAATCGAACATGGTCCTCAGGTCATCGGGAGTACACATGAGCTCGGGACGCGTAAGCGCTCTGCCGATGGGTTCGAGATTAATGACTCTCCAGGAATCGATATCGATCCCCTTCATGATCTCGAAGAGTTCAGGGAGCTCCTTCATGTTCTCGTGGTTCAGCACCGTAGTAATCTGAACAGATGAGAAAGCACCCTCATCGATAAGATTCTGAACACCGCGCATAGCGAGTTCATATCCTCTCTTATAACCGCGAAGCCTGTCATGCGTCTCGGGAAGTCCATCTATCGATATAGAGATAGTCCTCATTCCAGACTGAGCCAACTTATGTGCGACCTCCTTAGTGATAAGGGTCGCATTACTGGTCATACCCCATCTGAATCCGAGATCCTTGGCATAGTTCATGATCTCAAAAAAATCAGGTCTGAGGAGAGGCTCGCCTCCGGTGATACAAAGATATACACCCTTGACGCCAAAGTCTTCCTTGACCTGATCTAATATCATCTTAAATTCATCTGTCGTCAGCTCATCGGGACTCGGAACATCACAATTGCTGCCGCAATGAAAGCACCTTTCATTGCACGCAGTCGTAAGTTCAAAGAACAGATCACGAAGCTGAGGACGCTTATAGAGCTTATCAGTGTAATCCGCCAGCTGATTAAGGTGGCGGGTCTTTACTTCTTCAACTTTTTTCATTACTTGATTCTCAGATGATCATTCTTCAGATGTATCGAATCCTGCGATCCTTGCAACATCTTCGATATTATCCTCAGACATCTCCTCCGTCATATCCTCAGGAGGTCCGTATACTGCAGGAAGATCGTTATCTGCGGGATCAAAATCATCCGGAGGTCCGTATACATCGGGATTATCATTATCACCCGGATCAAAAGCAGTTGTCTCTTCGGTTGTTGTCTCTTCCGTAGTCTCCTCGGTAGTTTCCTGAGCCGCAGTTGTCTGCTCAGACTCAGTCTCTTCGGGAACTGCACCGGGACCATAAACACATCCGTTTACATTAAGACAAAGAGCAGCAGTAGCTGCAACGCCGGCAATGATCTTAGCTGCCGTTATCTTCTTATGATTATCCGAAGGTTTCTTCATATGATCTATCCTCCTGTCTTGTAATATTATACAACAACAGGACAGCACGTCCAACAGATCAGCTTACGGGTCTTATCCAATAGCCTCCGTAAGAAGTGCCGTCATTACCGACAAGACGTGTGTCAGTCTTTCTGAAACCGAGCTCCCCAAATGCTTCCGAGCGTTCTACGGCATAGATCGGACACTTGGAGATTATCTCCTTACAATCAAAGAGGTCATATGCAGAAGGAAGGATCACAGACATTATGGACTTTATATCCGCGGAATTCTCATATCGGCTCGCGAGGTCAAGGCGGATCACGCCGACTTCATCAAAATCGCCGTTAGAAGGACGATGGAAAGCCTCGATCGTACCTATTGCTTTGCCGAGATTCTTATCTACGATCGCAAATCTTACGAACCACTTCTCCCTATAAGAATAAAACCAAAAGTCCATAGCTTCCTTCATTCTCTTGATAGTGGGATAGTAAAAGTTATCGCCGTCGCAGTTGTCGCTGTTAAAGAAAGGCAACGAATTCTTATCACTATAGACCTTGAGCAGATCCTCCGTATCCTTTTCCTCGATAAGGCGAAGAAGCCATCTGTCATTCTCCAAAACGGGACAATTCTCATATACGTTATCCATACTCCGCACCTCTCTTATTAGTGTTCGAATCAATTTTAGAACTTATGTTCGCAATTGTCAAACACCTGATCAGAATGTCTCAGGCGTGATCGTATAGATATGGTCATAGTCAACATCAAAGCAGATATAGACCTCAAACGAATCAAGATCATAGACACATGACCATTCGGTCTGGTTACGGTACGGACTCACGCTGTCACAGCTGACATCAGCCAGGAACGTCATGGCATCCTCTGGGCTCGTAGTGCCGGAGCAGCAGGCAAGATCATCCATAAGGATGTTATATCTCTCGGTAGATTCGCCATAAGGATTTATCGGATGATAAACGGGATCTCCGAGAACGTGATTTGTTACAGCGGGGCCTTCAGTCACCACCGTATCGTTATCGAGCCATTCGACAGTAACGGACTTTCCGCTCTTATCAGAGATAAAGAGATGGAACTCGCTTCCGATCATGGAATGCATGTCATAGGAATCAAGAAGCGCTATCGCTTCATCGGTACTGCCGCAGGTGTCCAGGATAGCTCTGATCGCAATATTCATCAGGATATCAGGCTTGCCGTTATCCTGGTGGATCTCACCTGATTCGAGCATCAGTATGGATACTCCTACACCCGCCTCATTCATGCCGTCGACCGTCATATAAGGAAGCAAAACTGATATCAGCCTGCACTCCTTGGACTCAGGATCAAGTTCACCCTCATCCGTTCCAAGCCCCAGGAGACCGATATCAACAAGACCGATAGATGCATATCCGTCCTTTGGAGTCGAATAGATCATCATGGTATCAGTCTCGGGGAAATCATAGTTCCTGCCCATCAGGTGATGACCTTCAGGAGACATTACGGAGAAAGAACTGCAGCCGAACGAACCCTGAGCTATATCGATCGGCATTCCGAAGAACAGTTCATCTGATGCCCAGTCTGCAAACTCAGGAAGCGAGGAGACATCAGAGGCGAGCAGATCATCGAGCTTATAATCAGCACTGCATCTCATCTGATAGACGCCCGGCGCATACTGCTTTACGGAGGCATAGGTACTTATCCTCTTTCTGAAGAAGAACAACGTACCTACTGCCGCAACAAGTATAAGAGCTACGGTCCCAAGAAGGATCGACTTGACCGAGAACTTGAAGGACAGGAGCGTATACGCAGCTATTACTCCTCCGATCAACGACATCCACAGACCGACACTTGAGAGAAAGTGATCTGCCACACCGGTAACCTTGCCCTGATAATGAGGCACGCATTCTTCAAACAGCACCTTGAACTCATCGCTGCAGTAATACTCAAAGAGTTCGATCGACTCGGGATCTCCGTCATTTTCAAGAAGATACTCATAGGTCAGCTGATTTTGCTCATTAAACGCATCAATGACCTTCTGACGTCTTTCGTCCGGGCATTCAGACACTGTAAGATTCAATATGGCATTACCGTCGTCATCCGTCTCAAGAAGGTATCTTGTCATATCGAACTTACCTTCAAGAGGGATGATCCTCATATCACCAACATCGTCATAAATAATACAATATGAAGTATCATCATCTATCCCGCCGAGATCATCCGGCATAACATGCACTCTTCCGACGGCACCTGCGCAGAAGCTGTTCGGATCAAATACATCCAGCTCCGCATTATTCTTATCCGAATCACCGACCTTGGATATTACCTGAAAAGCTACACCTGCAACAAAAACTATTACGGCTATTACAGCCACTATCTTCTTGAACATAATTTTCCCCTTAAATACTTTTACCTGCACATTATTGCACAGGTAAAAACTAAAGGTCAATTATTCTTAATAAGATGAGTTTCCTTATCAGATCAAGGGATCGGGATAAGCTGAGATAACGAAATAATGAGGCTTCTTGCCCTCTCCGCGATAGCCTCTTACGACATAGAGCTGAAGTCCGGGTTTCGGACGGAACACGGAAAGGAAACGAAGACGTGTAAGGTATACTTCATCCTTCTCACACCAGACATTTGCATATCTTCTCTGGTTTGTCTTTGACCAGGAAGTAAGCTCACCTTCTGCTATCTCATAAGATTCACTCTTCTTGAAATCAACGATCCTGAAGATCGTCGTACCGATCCAGAGAGCGATGAACACTACGGGAATGAGCCATGCGTATTCAAAACTCTCCATAAAGCTGAATGCGAAATAGAAGCTGAAAGCCGTAACTACTGCGCCTCCGATAAGATTTGATGTTATCGCATAACCTTTTGACTTCTCCGCCTTACGGCAACGAGCCTCTTCTTCGGGCGTTGCCTTTCTGTAAGAAAGATCATCGGGTTTTCCCTTATGCTTTAAATGCTCTACTGCGTCCAACATGTTTATGTCCTCCACTCAATCCATTTCTTTGATCACTTCTTCAGAGAACAAGTAAGATTATAGACTAACAGATCGCCTTTGTGCATGAATTATCTGTAACCCGGTAACAGTTAGTTAATCGCTCTTCAAACCTCATCCACACTCATTTGCAGATAAGTCACAAACTCCGTGCAACCAACGACCGGATCTTACGTGTAGCAAAGATCCCTCAGGCAAAAAGTCTGAGGGATCCGGAAATTCTTTACTTTATATTGTACCAATGCTTGAGCTGTGAGAGGTATCCGTCGTACTGGAGCCTCCTCTCTTCATCCGAAATGCTCTCGGGGTTAGGAGCATTCTCCATGAGGAAGTCGAGAAGATCATCCTTTGTCTTATAGATATATGTTCCGTCCGTATAGCACCATTTGCAGTATTCCTCGTTGAACGAACCGTCAGGTTCCCTGCTTATCATGCTATCTTCGGTAAGCGGCATTCCGCAGCACTGACAGACAAGATTTACGGGACTTCCCAGTAGCGTATTGATCGATACGTTAAACTCCTTTGAAAGGATCTTTAATGTATCCGTATTAGGCTGAGTCTCACCGAGTTCCCAGCGGCTTACAGCCTGCCTTGTTACCATTATCTTCTCAGCCATCTGATCCTGAGTGAGATTATTGTCTTCACGTATCTTTCTGAGTATGTCTTTTGTTTCCATAAGTCTTTCTCCCTTCGATCTTTCTATGATCTCAGTATGACTCTGAACTTCTCCGTGAACAAGCAACTTGCTGTTGCATCAAAATCTCTTCCAGTAGCTCCAGTGTATGCCTTTGCCGTATCCGAGCATTTTGTAGAAAGGATCCGAGCCGCCTGTCATATGGGTAGCACCAAGTGCCTTCATCCGTCTGAAATGCTTGGTAAGAGCCGCAGACGCCAACCCCTTTCGGCGATGCTCGGGAGCAGTACAAAGAGGCTCCATATAGGCAAGATCATTCTCCGCTACCCACCACATGCCTGAAAAGCAGACATATTCGTCATTCTCATCAGCAATAACTATATTGAACTCCGGAGTAGCGTGAGGTGACGGAGCGAGCATAGGACCTATACACCCCTGATAAGCCTTAGCGGGGGTCCAGTCATCCGAATCATCAGGCTTATCCCAATCGACGAACTCGCCCTTATCACCGTGACCGAATCCGTACCAACAGAGCTTTGCGAGCTTCACCGGGTCGATATCCTCCGAATAGACAAAGTGATAACCTTCGGGGAGCTGATGGTCGATCTCGGTACCGAAGTCAAGAAAATAAGACTCATATTCGTAGATCTGCTTGAATCCCCTGCGGGCTGCTGCTTCCTTAAGGAATTCCTGACCGTTAAACAGCATCAGGCGCTGCTCGCCATTGAAGTTCGGCATACTCGATATCGCATATTCGATCAGTTCGTCAGCTAAGGACTCATATCCCTTCCTGACGCTGAAATAGACATCCGTTACGGGTGCCTCATAATACACGAAAGCAACCACTTTATCATCATCGAACCAAAGTCTGTTGAGATAAGAATATGATTTATCAGACCATGAAGATGAGATAGCATACTCAAAGAAAGGAGCAGGCATTCCGCTGCCGTTTTCGCGGTCATAGATATCGACCATGAAATCCCATACCAGATCGATATCTGAAAGCAACTGAAACTGTTTCGTCGTAATACTCATGGCGGCATGTTCCTTTCGCGCATTTTGCACATTATAACATGGATATATATGCTACTGAACTGTTTGCTATCGATACGGCTCCTTTATCGGAATATCTGTCGAAGATCGCGATGATCTCAGCCATATAAGACTCGTAATCCTTATCGCCTTCCTTTATGGAATACGAACCCGAGAGGCATCTGGCGATGAACTTCTCCCTGCCGAGAGTCAAAGGATTATCGAATGAAACATATTCATACTTATCATGAAAGAATTCCCTTATCCGCTGATCATCCTTAACTATTCCTCCGCTAAAACCTACGAAATCGGGACAGTAGCGAGTGAACAATCCGTAGAGATCCATATTTATCGGATCACTCATATCACGCACATTCCAGATCAGCGCGACCTTGCCGTTGTCCTTTAGGATCCGCGAACACTCAGCCCTGAACTTCTCTACGTCAAACCAGTGAAAAGCCTGAGCCGTCGTGATAAAGCCAACACTCTTATCGGGAAGGGACGTATCCTCGGCACCGCCGTTGACCGAATGGAAATTCGGATACCCTCCCAGCTCAGCCTCTGCCGTTCGACGCATATCACCGTTTGGTTCTACGCAATAGACCTCATTTCCGCGGTCTATAAGGAACTTTGCAAACTTTCCGGTACCCGAGCCGATATCTGCGATCACGGAATCTGCCGTAAGGCCGTGATCCTTATAAAAACAGTCGATCAGCTCTGACGCGTATCCGGGTCTTCCCGCAGTATAATCGGCAGCATAACCATCAAACTTCAATGTCGCATCATTCATGATAACTCATACTCCCCTATTCAACGTTAAGTCATTATAACATTTGTCGCAATACAAAAGCGGCCTCTCACCGGCAAAAGTGAAAGACCGCCTCAGATCTTAAGTTAAAGGGCATCAGCCTCTTTCGGATACCAATCTCCATTCATGTGTAGCGAGTGCATCATTAAAAGTATGTTCTTGCTGGATATGCATGAACTCGGACTGAAGCTCATTGGGATCGAGCTCTCCGTCGATATAGTTGAGGTTATCGCCGTAATCGAGAACAGAGTACTCATATCCTTCCATGGAAGGGTTGAAACTGAATACGTCATCAGCCGATGCAAGAGCATTCTCATCAGTAGCTACATAGAGTTCGTACATGCAGAGATTGTCCTGAGGATGATCCGGGTCCCATGAGCCTGAAAGTCTTGCAACGATACCCATACCATTGAGCTCGCCACTATACTTATAGATGACATCTACAGAGAATTCTCCGCCGTAGTTATTACCGTTACTTATACCGCATACGAAGCAGCCATTACCGATATACTCTCCGGGAGTAGCGCCATACTGGATCCTCCATCCGTTGACGTTGGCAACATCATATGAACCGTCGATCTCTGTAACTACACAATAAACACCGTAATCATCTCCGAAAAGAAGCTCATCCGATCCGTTACCGTCAAGATCGGCATATGCGTATCTTACGGGAATACTATTAGCTGTCCAGTACATGCTGTCGTCAAGTCCGGCATATTCATTCTCAAAGAATGCCGCATATCTTGCTTCATCGTCCTCGAAGCTCACTGAGGGAGCATCGGGATTTACGGCTACAGGCTCTGTCTCCTCTGAAGATTCGATCGTAGCCTCAGTTGTTTCCTCGGTAGTTGTCTCCTCGGAAGTCTCTTCTGTCTCAGACTCAGTTGTTTCTTCCGTCGTTTCCGTAGTAGTCTCCTCAGATGTCTCCTTCTCAGGCTTTTCGCCGCATCCTGCGAGAGACACCATAAGTGAAGCTACAAGCAACAGACTTGCTGCCTTTTTCATAACATTCTCCTCCTATACTCCTTGAGTAATTCCTTTTGACTTTGACATTATACCACTACGGGAATTGATCTATGGTAAGCTATTCAATCATCGTCCCTATAGCTGTCGATGAGTTTGATCAGCTCATCAGCTTCGGAACTCGTGAGCGTCTTATCACCCAAGAATGCCGTGATAAACGAAGGGAGCGATCCCTGGAAATTCCTTTTTACTACTCGTGAACTCTCAAAACGCTGAACCTGATCACGCTTGACTACGACCTTGACGATAGTATCTTCATTGAGGGCTATTCCCTTAGATACAAGCTTTCTCAGGATCGTATACGTCGTAGATTTCTTCCACGAAAGCTTCTCCTCCGCGACCTTTACGAGCTTCCCCGACTCGATAGGCGCATGCTCCCATATGATGTCCATCAGACGATATTCACTGTCACTCAGATATAACTCTTCCATCTTCCTGCCTCCGCTATTTGGTCTACGATCATAAACAAGTCTAGTTTATACTTATAAACCAATAACGTCAACAGAAATATAGCAAATGGCGGATCAGAGCATCATTACCAGCAGGATCACAGCCGCAACGAAGCAAAGTACGGTAAAGACAACGGGACCATCCATGAAATTCTTACTGTCACCCATAACTTTCTCGGGATCATCAGGAGAGATCTTTATCTTACAGGATGATCCTACGTCAAGCTTACCGTTATCGCCGGTATCCATTATATCAAGATATGACTGATATTTATTTCCTTCAAAGTAATATTCAAACACCGGAGAGATCTTGGATATTACTGACATCTCGTCGTAGTGCTCATAAGTCCTGATATATCCGATGACCTTAGCATCAACTTCTTCACGATATACGCTGTTGCCGGCATTCTTATAGCCGATACACTTGATGATCATCGAAAGAAATAAGGTAACTGATAATGCAAAGAGTATCGATATAACAAAACGCAGCGCAAGCGGATCAGAGCTTATAAGGCGCAACACGGCAATGATTATCGCACCGATGAGCAGGATAAGTCCCTGAATGCGCCGTGAAAATACTCCTTCTTCAAAAGCCTTCGCACGAGTAGCAGGCTGCGCAAACAAAACAGCTCCGAAAAATGCGATTATGGCACATATTATCCAGGCAGCTATGTCGTACCTCTTAACGATAAAACACATTACTATCGCAATGATCCCGACAAATACACAAACCGTGCCGAAACTGCCCAATACCATACTCCCCTGTAATCTGCCGTCCTCATCTTTAAGGTAATCGACGATCACACCGGGTAAGTTGTTGATGGTATCTTTCTGCCACGAATCATAATTCTTGCGGCAAGCTACAGCTGATTCACTACTGAGTATCTTCTCTTCATTAAAGAAGAACTTCCTATCATTCGGATCGTACTTCATAGTCTTCACCTCTTCGGTCATATATCCCTTAACTAACAGCCGAACAAGTACAACTATATTATACCATATAGCGAGCAGCTTGCCCGCAAATAAAGCGCAATTCAAGTCAGCTCAAGACGATCCTTATTATCACGGCCAGGAGCAGATGGGCGGGATAGAAGACATAGAATACCCACTTGGAAAACACGGGGAAATGCCCCTTCTTACCGTTATAGAAGAACGTTATCACGGTGATCGCCGCCATCTCTGCGATATACATACCAAAGCATCGGATATCCAGTGCAAAATAGAAACCGTTTACGATGAACTGGTGGATCAGCATTATCACCGCAAACGATATGAACCTCGCCATAGGCCTTTGACGGAGCATATACATCATTAAGATCAACACGGGACCGAAAATCATCCATTCCGACTGAGTTACGAAATTTGCAGCGAGAATACCGATAATAGCCGTGATCTTATAGAACATCTTCCATTCGGATGTCCATACCATGAGTATCAGAAGACCTGCCAGCAGCGTCGCGATAACACTCCAACGTGTAAAAACATAATGCAAAGGCTCGCCGTCGAAATTACACAGATAATAAGGAACCTGTGTGACCATACCCAGAAGAGCGAGCCTGGTAGCATATTTCTTCACGGATCTTGCATGGATGAACCCCTCCGATATAAAGAAGAAAAATACCGGAGGGGCAAACATCTGAGCATACAAAAAGAACTTAAAGAGCGCATTCGGAACTGCAGGGAGATATTCGAGCCCGATAAACATCATCATGTGACCCGTCCCCATCAGGAACAGCGCAACGTATTTAAGCAGATCCCTATTGACCGCTCTTATTCCGTTGTGACTTTGTAACTGTTCCATACCCAATGCCACTCCGTAAAATATTTTTTACTTTTATGAGCATTATAACACTTTGAGCGGAATAGTCACTACATAAGTTAGATAACGTTATATATCAGAGGACAGGTTCGATCTTTATGAGATCCTTATAATCCATCGCGATCGTATTCTTGCATCTCAGCTGCTCATCCTGATGCATCTTTATCTGAGCGGAAAGAGCATCGATATTTTTCTGGATCTCATCGATCTGAACGTTATATCTGGCATCTCTCTTACCAAGAACGGTCCTTACTGCAGCAAGAGCTATAGCAGGTATCCCGATAGACATGATGAGGTTAGGAATATCCTTTTTATGGTCTTCAGCCCACTGTTCTTCCTTTTCGACTCTTTCCTCTTCCTCTTCTCTTTGAGCTTCTCTGATCTCTTCGATCTGCTTTCTCTCAGCTTCCTCTCTTTCACGTCTTGTCTCACTTTGACTGCGAACATAGACCTCAAAAGGATTGACTTCATCCTGACCGGAAGTCGAATTTCGGGTTTGAATAGCGCTGATATCTATATTACCCATCGAATTATACCTTGTAGTCTCCATCGTAGCAGTTACATACTCATAATGCTCTTTTGTATAAGGATTATAGAAATGGTACGCAATGAAGATCATGGAGATAACAAACGCCCATATCAAAAACAATGCCGTACATACGACTCTAATGTCCTTAGGAGTAATCGAAGCCCCCTCTGTCTGAGCTGATTGCAGATCGTCTCTTTCCGTAACCAGCCTGTTCATAGCATCAGAGAATCGTGTTCTTTCCTTCCTCTCATGCTCGATAGCCTTTTCCTCACGGTAATAACGCTCGCCTGCGCAGAGCATATCATTCATCAGAACGAAATACTCCTTGTTTTCAGGCTTTGTAGCATCGATAGCCCTGTCAAGGCTCTTGTGCGCCGAATCAAGATTGATGCCGCGGTAGCTTTCGAGCATCCTCATCTCCTCGACTCTCTTAAGCTTCATGGAGACAAGCGAAAGACCTCTAAGCGCTAAAAAATTATCAGGCTCCTTGGAGAGCATGAACTCATAAGCCTGTCTTGCTGAATAAGTCTCTCCTGCATTAAGAGACTTATCTGCGATCTCAAGCACATTTTCCTCACGGAAATAGTCATAATCGAAAGTCATGCCGCAGAACGGGCATTCATACATCTGTCTTGCGATATCAACATGAAGCGTACCGCCGCATGAAGGACAGATATGATCTTTGATATTCATTGCTTCGTTGTACATTTTTACACCCCTATAGCCTTAGCTATAACTATAGACGTAAATACTGTAGCCACGTTGCATTATATCTCAAGGATGCAATATAAACACCTGGTTAGGATATCCGAATTCCATGACGAGCTCGTCTTCAACGAAGCCGAACTTCTTGTAAAGTGCTCGTGGCGCCGTTCCTTTTGCATCTCCTTCACGGAAAGTAGTTACCGTGATATCTTTGGTCCTGTCGAGCTCATCGATAGCTGCATCCACTGATCTATATCTTCTTTTTGCCCGAAATGCACCTGCATAAAATCCCTCACAACAACTCGTGCATCTTATTACCTTTCATTTACGACCGGTCTTGATAAAACTGATCAGCTCTTCAAGATCATCGAAATCATCATAGTCACCCATGATACCTTCTCGGTGGTAGACGATACCCGCTTTCTCGTTGCGTTCCAGACAATCCAGAAGTTCCTCTACGCCGTATCTTTTTGCAAATTCGGAGAAGGCTCGGGGCTTTATCTTCTCTGCGAACAATCCCTTGCGGCAATCCGCAGGGGCACACTCGCAACAAGCAGCCACGTTCTTATCTATTCCGCATCTTCGTACTTCGCAGAAATCAGCATTCTTGCACCAGGATAATTCCTTAAATCCGTCTCTTCTGCATCCTTTGCAGATAACGTTTTCAGAGCAAAGACAACACGCAAGCCCGCATCGTGCTATTCCAAGTTCTCTTTTCATCTTACGCCTCCTTCTTTCTTGCTAATTCTAAATATACAAACTCATCAGGGTCTGCCCAAAGGCTTTGGATATTCTTTATATCTTCGTATGTTGATTCTTTAATCGTGATCATATAATTCTCCTTATAAGTCCAACCTGAAATGCTCTTCGATAATGTGTAAAGTGCCTTCCACGGTGTCGTCCTCCGACCTCTCATTATACTTGAAGCCGCTGTTTATAAACGTCTGTCTTTCGAGCTCGTTATCGATATTAAGCGCTTCATTTACGTTCTTAAGAAGCTCCTCTCCGTCAGGGAAAGAAAGTATGAATCGATAGACCTCATCCTTATCTGCGCGGTCGAAATAGTGCTTTCTCTTCATGTCGTCCGGAGCAAAAAGAAGGAACACATGGTCGTAGTCACTTTTCTCCTTTAGAAGTTCTACGGGGATTATGCCGTCTACGATCACCTTCTTATCCTTGGGGATAGAAAGAAGATCCGCTATCGTAAATTCCGCTTCTTCCCAAAGTGAGGCTCTCATCCAATCCGCATACTCACGAGGAGGCCGGGCAAAATAGCCGTGCCAGTCCGCACTTCTGTCGATCCCCATAGCAGTTTGCTCTTTGGGATCGGCGATCAAGGCATATTCGTCCTCGTGGTCACCCTGTCGGTATCTGATAAATCCGTGTCTTTCTTCAAGCAGCTTAGCCATAGTGGTCTTGCCGCCGTATGCACCTCCGCATAAGAAGTACACATACTTCAAGTGTTCTTTGATTATGTTATTCGCGATCTTCATTTAATCTCTCCTATTCCCAAAAGCGGGACATCATGTATCAGGCAGAAAGCATCGTGCCCGATGTCTTCCTCGTCTACTTCTTCTCCTTCACGAGATGCACATTCGAACTCGTCTACGATGCTCTCGATAAGCGTCATGTCGATAAAGATCTGCAGCTTATTAAGCTCATCTTCTGACACATCCGTCTCGCTTCTGTAGCCTTCAAGAACAGTATCGAAATAGTGCTCCATAAAGGCGACTCTTTTCTTCGGATCAGACTCGAATTGACACCACCCTATACCGTGCGTCCAGGTGTGCGCCAGATCGAACATATACCAACAGAAGATGCAGTTATCGAAGTCGAATACAGTTATGTCGCCGCTACTCATATCCACATGGTAATTGCCGTCACAGTAATCGAAATGCACCATGCCGAATACATCGTCGTTTACAGGAAGCTTACGAAACTCTTCTATACGTTTTGCGATAGTCTTCTTAAGCTCGCCGTAAGTATTCGGGATAAGCTGATCTATGTATTCCATGTTGTACTTATCGAAATACGACATACGTTTATGAGAAGGCTCGTATCCCTTCGACAGCTTATGTATCCTGCCTATGGTCATGCCTACGTTATAGAAGTATTCTTCGAGAGGCGCACCTTCTCTATACCTGTATCCGTTATCGAACATGAGCATGCCCTTTGCATATTCAAAAAGGCATACATATGTGTCTCCTATCCTTTCGACAAGAGCTCCGCTTGGAGACGATATTACATCCGCTACAGAAGCGCCGTTCTCCGCAAGGAAACGGATATATTCCGTCTCCGCAAGATAATCTTCCAAAGACCTGTCGTTAAGTTCAGATATACGAAGAACGTACTTCTTCTCGCCGTCCTTGCTGCACACGAAGACACGATTTCTTCCGCCCTCGTGTTCTGCGATAGGCTTCGTTTCAAATCCTACTAATCCGTATAATCTCTTTGCCTGTTCTATTGTGTTCAAGTCTTTCTCCTTATCAGAAATCTGTCTGATCGTATCCTTTGGATATCAAGATCGTATATTTACCCGGAAAGAGCTCTTCGCAAAGTCTTATCTCAAGCTCTTGCCTGTGCTTTAAGTGATCCACAAGTGCTTGTTCTCCGGACACATTATTCGCTTTTGCAAAGGGCGAATTATCGAAGAATTGAAGCATTAGAGGGAACCACAATTCGTTGCCCTTATCGTCAGATCTTTCCTTCCTGATCACATCGATATTTGCCTTGATATCTTCAGATTTAAGGTATGCGATATGGATCTTCTTTCCTTCCAAAGTCTTAGCTGTTTCCTTATATAGTTCGAAGATCTCTTCATCGGTAGCGTTGCGGTATAAGATCATGTCCTCGATGGTATTTTGGAAGAGAGAACATTCGAAGATCGAATCGTCTCCTTCCCATCTTTTGTACCTGTTAAGAACAATGCTTCTAAACTCATCCAAAGACTTTCTTCCGTTATAGATCTCATACTCCTCAAGCTCCTGATAGAACTCGTGTCTGTCAGTCTGAACCTTGGTATAGCAGACGATAACATTGCCGTTTTCTTCGTGACTTTTTTCCTCTATCTGAGGCTTCAAGTCACTGTACTTATCTAAGATCTCTTCGTACTTTTCTTTGCTGACAAGAGCGCACCAGGCAAGCTCGATAGGAGAGTAGTCGCCTTCACGATACACCGTGTATCCCGGGTACTTCTCCTGAAGCTTTCCTACGAGAGTACTCTTGCCGCTTCCCTGTAATCCTTCGACAAGATAGTTCATGTAAGTTTCTCCTTTACGCGTGGGTTATGGATTGGAACATAAATGCAGAGTCTTTATTCTCCTCGAAGAACTTGCCTCTTACAAAGAAATGAGAATCTTCTTCTGTTACTTCGTTCTTGGTATATCCCGCCGTATCCTTTGGCGTGAAGTTAAGAAGGACATGAGTTATATCATTACCGAAAGGCTCAATAACCTTGTCGACATCACCCGTTCCGATAACAGCATGAAGGATAAGCGTACCATCCTCGATCTCGGCTATAGCATACGTATCAAGGTCAGGGATATAGAATGTATTCTCCTGCATAAACTGCGAGAGATAGAACATATAAAGTCCCGTGTTATTTACCATGTACACATCTGCATTTTGTGCAGTCTCAGAAAGGATATTCACCATCTTGTCCCAGTCTTCTTTGTTCGACATTGGAACAGCTTTGGCAGATCTGTCTCCTGCGATCTTAACGTCCTTGGAGAAGCAGTATTCCTTACTCTCCGTAAAGCCGAACTTAGGATAGAACTCCGCTACCGAATCGTTACCGTAAAGGTATATTCCGTCTGCATCTTTTATGTCTTCCATGACTCTTTCCATAAGAAGGCGGGCATAACCTCTGCCTCTGTTGTCAGGGTCGGTCATGACGGTGCCGAGCTGAATAAGATGAACTGTTTTTCCCTTATAGTTCATGTCACATCTGTTTACCGATATGTTAGATACGACCTTACCGTCTTCTATGACTGAATAGGGATCGTAAGCTTCTTTCCAGAAGCCGTTTTGGTACCAGCCTTCGAAGTTCAAGCCGAATACTTTCTCCGCAAGTTCATTAAAGGAATCTCTAAGTTCCTTGTTATCTCTATATGCGTGTTTAATTAACATAAATACAAAACTCCGTTACCGGGACAATGTAATTCCCGGTCAAATTAATACTTTATAGATGAATTAATGAAAAAACATTATCCTTACAGACATGCGTCGCAACTACAGGCGAACACAACAAAGAATAATGCTGATGATTAAATATCAAAGATAGGTTTCACAAGGAGATTAAAACATACATCTGAAATTAACGCAATGCCGAATCCGAAACTAATGCTACAATTAACATATCAACGGTAATGAGGGACACACATGAATAATACGCATAAGATCAACGTCGCACCCGATATCGATCTCTTCGTAGAGGAATACGGAAGCGGCGACAGATATATCCTTTCGGCACAGGTAGGATTTTATCCTGTAGGCATGCAGCAGCATCTCGCCACTATGGGTTACCACGTATACTGCATTACCTTAAGAGGCATTTATCCTTCTTCCTATATCGAAGAAGATTACGGTGACCGCTGGTACGATGTATTCTCAGACGATGTCATCCGCGTGGCAGACCGGCTAGGTATAGATAAGTTCATATATATGGGAGCATCACACGGCGCAGGTGTCGGCTGGCACCTCGTGCTGAACCACCCTGATCGCGTCACCGGATTTGTCGCATGCGTGCCCGGCCCTCACAGCCTTAAGGAAGGTGCTATGTCCATTCGTCAGATGATGCTCTCCGGGATCATCAAGGAACCGCCTCCGATGGATCCACCGATTGATAATGACACGAGAAGACAGGAGCGTAGAGATATACGCGAGGAGCATATCTCCCACAATGCCGAGCCTGACCCTCGCGAGAAGGCGATCGACTACGGCAGGCCACTTCTCAAGTATAAGACGGAAGAGAAGCTCATCGAGATGCTGGGCACGATAAAGACACCTACCCTTATCCTGGGAGGCATTGACGATCCGATAAGCACACCTGAGCTCATGCTTCGAACAGCGAAAGCCCTCGCGCACTGTAAGCTTGTTATCTACTCAAACTGCGGACACAACATTGATACCGATCTGATCGAGGAACTGTGCGGCGAAGCGGACAGATTCATCAAACAGGTCGGTAAAGACGGCAAAGTATATGCGTGGGATTAAAGAAGATCTATAGCTTCATCGAGAGTAGAGATACTCTTTACTCCGCTGGGTACTTCCTTATCTGATCTGTTGAGCCACAAAGCACGGATACCCATGGACTTAGCTCCCTTAACGTCACTTCCTATTGAGTCTCCGATGTGGATAACCTCGTTAGGCTTAAGCCCCGTCTTCTGAAGTGCCATATCAAAGATCTTCCTGCAGGGCTTATACGACTTAGCATCTTCGGATGTAAATACCCCTGCGGGATCAAGTCCGTGATAGTCGATCGCTGCATTGATATCTTCCTTGTCAATATTTGACAGGATATAGATAGGTATCGGACTATGATCAAAGAATTCCTTAGCATCCTCAAAAATGGGAGGCTTTACCCACTGCTCGAATAGCATATCGCTGAGTTCCTCGGCATTCTCATGAGAATCGAACTTTTCGAGCGTGTGCTGTATCGACCTTGTCTCAAGAGTACGCTGCTTTTCAAAATGGTCGCCGTAGGATTCGTGGAACATCTCTTTAAAATCATTCCACCAGAAACCGTCGACCTCAGATGCATCAGCGCCGTTACCGGTGTCACTGATGATCTTGGATATCTTCTTTACGATATCCCCGTCTTCATGTACTACAGTACCGTAGAAATCCACAAAAAATGCCTTTATCATTTTTCTTACCCCTTATAAACGCGAACCCCATAACCAAACTAAAAACCTATCCAGTTTAATTTTACCACAAAACTTCTTGATAACTGCAAGTATCAATTACCACCCTACGTTAAACACAGAGTACCCTTGTCATCTTTATATGGCAATGAAACAAATATTGAACAGAATATGAACAAAATGTGAACTATTGATCTATCATGTACTATTTTGGTTTTTCACAAATAGCTCGATTATTAAGCATTTGGAGTACACACCTAACAGAACGGGTTTCCATTATATGCATCTTCACCAATGTCACAAATGTTCACATTCTGTTTTTATAGGGGTAATTGTTCTCTTTGACAAGACACACATCGGGCGTCGGAACCGGCTCTTCTGAAGGCAGTTTTCCGATGTGCTAGTGCCCAAACTACAATTTTCTTGATATATTCTCGGGGACAAAAACAGGCGATTTTTGATGATTTTTCTTCAAAAATACCGCGAAACATCTCATTTCGCGGCATTTAGATCATATTCTTCCCAAGAAAACGTTGTCACTTTACACTCTTATAAAAACTCACATGCTCGCCAAGCTCGTGGTAACCGTTCTTCCTATAGAACTTATAAGAAGGCATGTCATTATCTGTCTGGAGGAATATACCGGCAAGTCCCATCGACTTTACATCCTCCTCTATAAGATTCATAAATCTCGAACCTATTCCCTGTCCCTGAAGATCTTTAGATACGCAAAGCTCCTCAAGGTTATAGTTAGTCCCTTCCCACCAGTGTCTTATGGAGCCAAGGGCTACCGCAGACAGCTTACCATCGATAAGAAGTCCGTAGTTAAGTCCCTGAAAGTAACACGATACGTCCCTGATATACTCAGTCAGCTGAGAAGTATCACTCCAGTCGTCATTCCACGGATCGCCAGAGAAAGCATTTCGATACATCTCCGCAATAGCCGTCAGATACGATTCATCCAGTCTTATCAGTTCTTCCTTCATATCTATCCTCTTACTATCTTTCTTACTATCTCTTCAAATACTGCCTCACGATCATTCGAAGTATCGTAGATATCAAAACCGTGATCGGACAACTTCCCCAACATCTCAGAATTAAACTCCACCATATCTTCCGCGACTGCTCGAAGATCATCTTCACTTAAACTGTATGTCCAGTCGTCCTCTGTATCGAATCTCTTGAGATCATTATAAAAACCTTCTGCCGTCTTACCCTGCTGCACCAGTCCGATCAGGTGAAAATGATCCTTCATATCCTCGATCCCATACCCTTTGAGGATCTCGGATATCTTATCGAGATCCAGATATGCTCCTTCAAGGATGAACTTATTACCGGGTACTGAGCCATGACTATAGTCCATGAGACCTCGACCGTCAGCAGACGAGAACATACCCAGGTAATGAGCAAGAAACGGAGCGATATTCTCCGTAGTCTTATCCCTGTTCCAGTTAAGCCTTATATCAAGATCGGGATAAGCATTACCAAATACGGCAACGAGCTTATCGATGCTTATGACATAGTATCCTGCTTCTTCATTGAGCTTTCGCGCCAGTGTCGACTTTCCCGACCTGCTCGCTCCTGCGATGATTATATTCTTGCTCATTTTCCTATCGTGGAATTCATGCTGCCCATACGATATCCGCCCATATCGAGTGAAACGAACTCAAATCCTATCTCCTTAAATCTCCTATAAACTTCTTCCCTTATACTATCCTCTGCAAGGCGCATGATATCCTTCGCCGGCACCTCGATTCTCGCCATCGTACCATGCACACGCACACGCTCTTCGATAAAGCCGCGCTCGATAAGGAACTGCTCCGCCTGCTCGACCATTCGAAGCTTCTTCTCCGTGATCTCTTCACCGTAGACGAATCTTGTCGCGAGACATGCATAAGCAGGCTTACTCCACGTCGGAAGTCCCATTGCTTTTGAGAGCTCACGGATATCGGATTTATAAAGTCCCGCGTCTCGTAAGGGGCTCTTTACTTCCAGCTCCGCTACTGCACGAAGCCCGGGGCGGTAATCACCCGTATCATCAACATTTGAACCTTCAGCGGTATATGCGATACCGTTATCGGCAGCTGTCTTCTTTATCTCGGTAAATATCCTGCGCTTACAAAAATAACATCTTTCAGGAGAATTCCTCCTGAAAGACTCTTCTTCCATCGGATCAACTTTGCAGATCACGTATCGTATTCCACGTTCTTCGCAGAAAGACTTCGCCTCATTCAGCTCTCTTTCGGGAAATGCCGCATCGACGCAGATAACAGCCATCGCCTTATCGCCCAAGACCTCATGAGCAACATACAGGAGGAACGAAGAATCAACGCCGCCTGAAAAGCCGACAGCAAGAGATCCTAATTCTCTGATATTTTCTTCGAGCCTTCCGAGTTTCTCCTGAAGATCTTTAGTTAACGGTTCATCTGTCTTTATCATATCAAGATTATAACACCTTCCACCTGTAAGCTGCCTTGATCACATTTTCTATTTCCGAGCAGCGCGGTAACGCGGAAAATAATTCTTCGATGTGTACTCTTTAATATTATGCCGCTTAATCTGCTACAATGGATTGGTGAGTTTAAAGATACGAAAGCAAGGTGATCACATGATCAGAAATATAGTACTCGACATGGGCAACGTCCTTCTGGATTTCAACCCGGAGGTAAGCCTCGACAGATATTGCTCCTCGGAAGAAGAAAAAGACATAATAAGAAACGAACTCTTCAGAGGCTCGGAGTGGCTCATGGGCGACAAGGGCGAGATAAAGGATAGGGACAGATTCGAGCTTGTTAAGGGCAGAGTACCCGAAGAATATCACGAAGCACTCCGAAACTGCGTCGATCACTGGGACATCTGCATGACGCCTCTGGACGGAGCGCTGACTTTCGTTCAGGCACTCAAGAACAGCGGATACCGCGTATATGTGCTCTCCAATGCCAGTGATAAGTTCTATTCATATTTCCCGAAAGCGATCCCGACAGATCTGTTCGACGGCTTATTCGTCTCTGCTGACTACCTGATGCTGAAGCCTGATGTAGCGATCTACAGGAAGTTCCTCGAAGTATTCGGTCTTAAAGCCGATGAATGCTTCTTTATCGATGACATGCCCCAAAATGCAGAAGGCGCGAGGCAGGCCGGCATGTACGCATTACAGTTCAAGGGAGATTATTCCGAGGCTATTTCAGCAATTCCCAAAAGCTGACCGCGCTCGCAGCGGCGACATTCAAAGAATCCACCCCGTGATACATGGGGATCATGACGCGATAATCGCAGGCTGCGATGACTTCCTTCGGAAGGCCCGTCCCTTCGGTACCGAGAACAACTGCGAGCTTTTCGTTTGCGCGGATCTCGTCATTATCTATACTTGTCGAATCTTCGGTAAGCGCCATCGCTACTGTTTTATATCCGTATGACTGCAGCTGCTCTATAAGAGATATGCCCTGTGACTCCTCCCAGGTAGCCTTAGTCCACGGAATCTGAAATACAGTACCCATGCTGACTCGCGAGGAGCGCCTCGTCAGTGGATCTACGGAAGGATGCGTAAGGAGCACACCGTCCATCCCCAGAGCCGCGGCTGACCTTATTATCGCTCCGACATTAGTGGGATTAACGACATCCATCATGACAACTATACGCTTTTTGTCGCTGCAGAATTCCCGGACCGACATCTCGGGCCGACGGCGAAATGTCATCCACATGCCGCGCACCAGCTTGTGTCCCGTTATATTTATCACGATCGAGCGATCTGCGACATATATCGGAAGCGTATCTTTCTTCTCTTCACCGCAGTATCTTTCAACTGTCTCAAAGACAGGTATAGCCTCATTTTCCAGTCGGTCAGACTCGACGAGCATCGATAAAGGCTCGTACCCTGCCTCGATGGCACGCATTATCACATAAGCGCTCTCTGCCACAAAGATGCCCTCGCCGGAATCATAGTAACTTCGAAGCTGATTCTCCGTATTTCTTATAAACACATCAAGCTCTGATGCATTAATGTCTTCTATCTTGATAAGGTTCATATCAGTTATCACCCGTCACGAGATTTTCCGAATTGCTGAAGAGCTCGGAAACTTCTACATTTACCTTTGCACTCGGGTCATAATACTCGCTGGCCGAAGGTCTGTTGCCGACCGGCATATTCGACTCATTATAGATCCTGTCATAGGATTCCCTTCTCTTAAGGAACATCCGTGTGATCGGTCTTGTCATCATCTCGGACAAAGTAGAGGTCTTTCCTCCTATATCAAATTTGAATCTGTTACCGAATACACCCATGCCGATCAGTGGAAGGCTTATGCAGACTGCAACCAGCAGCGCGATCATGAATCCTCCGGAATTAATAAGATGCATTCCCAACATGAATAACCCAAACAGCAGCGCAGCCACGGGCAATATAGCAAGGATACAGCAGAGGACATCTACGATCCTGTGTGCTATAAGACGTATACTTCTCTTAAAGCGGTCTACCGGCAGATAACCGTCTGCTTTACCGGTCTGGCCGTTGATGGCAATCCTGTAGTTACCGCCGTTATATCTGTAATTAAGAAACCATATGGGATAAAGAGCATATGTCTGTTCGAGATCATAAGGTCTTATCGCACAAGCTCCCGTCTTGATCGAATCATATTCATGAAACGAAAGTGCTGCCGTCTCACGCGCATACTTCTCCATCCTTACCATGATACGATCGCTCATATCTTCAGTCGTGAGATTAAACTTCTGCGCGTAAAAACCCTGCAGATACGACGTATTAAAGGCCTCTCTTTGAGATATATCAAAGGGCTCGACCGCTTCCATAAGATCATCGGCGATCTCTGCCGAACCGTCGAAAGGCACATTATTATACTTAACGTCAAAGTCGGCCATCAGAACATATTTATCGGTCGATGCGACCCTTTTCTTATAGCCCTCGCCTCGTACGTTACCCTGACATCTCGAACTTACTACCCAGAATGGAACATAGATGCCTTGGATATTATCGAGGTTCTTTCGATCAAAGTAATCACGCGGCACATACTTTCGCGTCTTTGCAAATTCCACGAACTTCTCGGCTGCTTCTTCCTTAGTGATCTTGAACGGTATGATGTATTGAGGTCTGAACTGCTTTTGAAGTCTCCTGCTTATGACAGCCGGCGAACCGCAGAAAGCACAGAATGTCGACACCGTATTATTATCAGTGATCAACACGGCACCGCAGTTATCACAGACGACCTCACATTTATCGTCTTCAGCCGCATCCGCTTCTCCTACATCGATCGGAATGATCTGCTCCATGAGCTCGAGCTTTTCGGGGCTGTAACTGTTGCCGCAAAAGTCACATTTCAGCTCCTGAGTATCAGGCTCAAAAATGAGTTTTCCGCCGCACGAAGGACACTTATGAGACTTGGAAACCGTAAAATCTGCCATGAAAAATATCCGTCCTCTTATCCTTGATGATTCCGATACCTACAATCTGATTATACAACTAATCTGTATTTATCTTCTCATCTTCCTTAAGGCTTCGGCGGATTTATCGAATCGATATACTTATGATACTTTTCCTTCTCGGCATACATATATTTATCAGCGCGGTCGATATAATCGTCGATCTTCCCGTCATCACCGGGTTCGATAACTGCATAACCGATACTCGCATGGAGCATGAAGTTCAGATTAAGAGACTTAAACTCATCGCTCATGGACTCCGAGATCTCCCTGATCAGAGAATCGATGGCATCATCATCAGGGCAAGAACCAACTGCGATGAACTCGTCACCGCCGTACCTTCCGAACAACCAGTCGTTCGGCGAATATCTCGTAAAAGCCTCAGCAGTTGCCTTTATTGCAAGGTCGCCGTTCAGGTGTCCGTAGACGTCATTTATCGTCTTCATCCTGTCGATATCCGCAAATACCAATATAGATCTCTGACCATTCTCCTTTTGCGATGAGATAAAATCATAGAGCACCTTCTGGCAACCGGTTCGATTATAGATCCCGGTCAGAGCATCCGTCATATAGATCTGCTTTAGCTCATGATTCGCCTTCTCGGCGAATATATGACGACGCATATTAAAGAGCAATGCGTCCATATTCTTCAGATATTTCGTCAGGCTTATGTTATAGAGGAGCGCAGGCGAATTCTTAATGGCAACAAAACCGATTATGTAATTGAGGTAATTAAGAGGTGCAAAGACGTATATATTCGACTTTCCCTCCTCACGCACATAATCGGGATAGAGCGTCTTCGGGTCAAACTGACGAAGCGGCATGCTCTTTCCACCTCGGCGCTCGTAGAGGATATCCATATTCGAACTGTAGCCTCTGATACGCGAGGGATACTGATCATCATCGAGTTCGAAGAAGTTCGGCTCGGTGCAGATGCAGTAATCGGCTCCCATCAGAGGTACATCATTTGTATTCTTTATTCCTTTTTCATAGAAATCCTCTTTTTGCGTAGCGAAAGAAAGTGAGATGGTCATTCGCTGGAAAAAGACATCCATTATGTTCTGCTGCAATGAATCAAAGTACGAACTCCTGATCGCACCGAAACGATTCTTGGCAGCTTCCTCGGATGCAGGACATCCGCAGCTTTCCGATGGCACGAAATACGAATGATACTCCTCCGTGAAACGCTCGCGGGGATGTTTCATCTGATATCTGAGCTTCTCATAAGCAAGTTCGCCGAATTTCTTCCAGCCTCTTGCGACCGTCGAGATTATCGGGAACGTATTCTGTCCTTCCTTTATCATGTCAAATCCCGTGAGCAGAACATCTTCGGGAACACTGTATCCCTTATCCGACAGAGCGGAATTAACGCCGAGCGCCATATTGTCATTGGCACATACGATAGCATCGGGAAGCTCCTTACCTGCATCAAGATATTCGCGCATCTGGATATATGAGGTATAAAATCCGAAGTCACAATGCAATTCATCGAGGAGCTCCAGATCATGCTCTTTGAGCACGTCGATAAGAGCATGACGTCTGATCGCATTTTCGACATTACCGGCGATACCGTTGACGAACATGAACTTCTTAGCTTTATGGTGCTCAACAAGATGCACGGCCAGATCATATACACCCTTATAATTCTCGGTCTTTATACATGACATATCGGGGACTTCAACCTCGAGCGAGAGCATCGGGACTCCTGCCCGTTGAAAGCGCGCGCATACACGCTCCTGCTCAGCTGGTAAATTATATGTATTGGTGAGCATTATCGCCCCGTCAAAATCCATAGGCTCCGGAAGATGGAAGATATTGAGCTGACACTTATTTTGGAGTTCATGGTCATTCGGGGAACAATAAGTAACATAGACAAAGATATCAAAGCCGTCTTCCGCGGCTCTGTTCTGCAGACCCGTAAGCACATTCTCAATAAATTCATTACTGAATCCATTGGTAAACACGGCTATTCGTCTGTTCATACCTTCGCCCCCGTTATCGATCTCGAGACGGGATATACACCATCCCTTATCCCATTATACCTTTCATAACTGCCTCAAATATCAATAAAATAAAGCCTCTTCTTTAACTGATTATGAACATTACTTTATCTTGAGCGAATTCAGGTATTCTTTCCTCTCCTCGGAGATCCTGCGACTCTCGCGCGCCTTCTGGATAGCTTTATTGTGAGTCCATTTATCGAGTCTTTGATCCTCGATATACTTAACGGCCGTATCCCACTGCTTGGTCAAGGCCTCTGCAAAGAGCCATGCCGTCATGATGTTCACATAATACTCATCGGATCGAAGATCGGCAGGCAGATCTAGATATTCAGGCCTGAAGTCATCATCCAGGTAATTGGCCATAAGCACCTTCATGGCGCACCTTCTGACATATGTCTCTTCCGACAGCATCCAGCTATTTACCTTATCGATCAGTTCAGCGTGATGCTTCTTAAAGCAGTTCGGATTGATCGAATCATTTACCGCCCAGTTATCGATATAGGGCATGAAATCCTCGAGAGCCTTGATACACTCATCGTAATCCTTCATCTTATTGATCAGCGCGGCGTGAAGCACATTCTCCTCATGCCACTTATGAGGGAGCGAGGACATGAACTTCGGGATAACCGGATCATCCTTTATCCTCTTTATGATCTTCTTGTACTCGGGGGACCTGATGCCGATCATCTTTTCTCTCGGAACCGTAGGCATGAGCTTAGCCGAGAAATCTGCATATTCACTGTCCTGATACTCAAAGAGCATCTTCTCAAGATCTTTAACCGTCATATCCTTTACTCCATCTCAGTTCTTTTCCTGATTATAGCATTACCTGCGGAAGTATCCGCTTCTCTATGAACTCTACCCTGTCGAATATCAGAGGCTTAAATGTTCCGGTAACACCGACCGTGATGCCCTTCTCCTTATTAACGTATATCGCGTTGCCGCTGTCGCCTAAGGCCGCATAGACCTCCCTATCCTCATACGGTTTGTACCACAGATATCCGTATTCCATGAAGCCGAATTTCTCTCCGAGCTTTAAGCGAGGTGTGAGCATCTCGCTTATATACTTTGATGAAACTATCCCTTTGCCGCCCTGCAACACCATATCGCCTATCACGGCCATATCACGGGCTGACAGGCAGATACCCCATCCTGCAGTCACCGTACCAGTAGGGTCCGTATACCATTCTTTCTTCTTGGGCTCCTTATTCATCACATAGTTCATCTGATCGTCCTTATCACTGTCCCCGTGAGAGATGCGCGGGGCAAGACCGAGAGGTTCGAACAGATTCTTATTTGCGAATTCAAGGCAATTCTCTCCTGTGGCATTCTCGATAACACCCGCAAGGATCTGTATCCCGATCGTAGCGTACTTAAACTCTCCCGTGATCCCTTTACGGCCACCCAGAAAATCGAGCGTAGTCTTCGTCCAGTCTTCAGACGTACAGACCTTCTTCCACGGTTCAGAACGATACTTATAAGGTGCCGTCATCGTGAGAAGGTGCCTTATCGTTACATCGTATATAGTCTTCTCGCCTCTTTTTACCTCATAATCGGGAAAGAAATCGAGAACATGCTGATCAACACTCCTGATAGCACCCTTATCGATCGCAATACCCGTCAGAAGAGCCATAATGCCCTTAGTGACAGACATGACGTGTACGGCATCATCCGCTTTATACCCGTGCCACTGATCCTCATAAACGATCTCGCCGTTCTTTATGGCGCATATCTGGCATATATTACTCTCATTTCCCTTACTTTCCGCTATGAACTTGTGCAGTTCTTCCCTGTTCATCTTATGTCTCCTTTTACGGTTTGATAGGACGTCCATATCAAGGCTAATATGATTTAAAATTCTTTTCAAGAATAATCTTAAAACTAAATGGGATTTACAGAAAAGCACTGATATTACTGCGTTACAAAAGGGCACGGCGCTGTCGCAAGCAAAATCATTCATCATATAATCCATACTATCAGTATAATTACAACCACACTAATCGTACTATCTGTATCTTCTATCCGATCACAAATTCCTGTACAATCAGGACAGTAAGAGCTACACCGTCAGTACAGGAGGAGCAAGATCATGAAGAACAACCTTCCGATGAACATCAGATCATTACGAAAGGAGAAAGGCCTGACCCAGGAACAGCTGGCAGACGTCTTTAATATCTCAGTCGGAGCAGTCCACAAGTGGGAAGCCGGATTATCCACTCCGGATATAACAGTACTCATGGAACTTGCTGACTTCTTCGGTATCTCGCTCGACTCCCTCGTAGGATTCGATGTAAGCGACAACAGGAGCGAAGCGATCGTGGAAAACCTTCGAAAGCTCACTCGCAGAATGGATCCGTCAGGTCCTGAACAAGCCGAGCTGGCACTTAAGAAATACCCGAACAACTTCCGCGTAGTAAGCGAATGCGCATATCTCTACAGAGCCTACGGAGCAATGTTCAATATCAACAGAGATTACTGCATCAAGGCCAGGGATCTCTACGAACAGGCAATCAGGCTGGTCGATCAAAGCAACGATCCTGCCATTGACGCGACTGTCCTCTATGGTCACCTGGCAAGCATCTATCAGATGATGGAGGAATACGATAAGAGCCTCGAGATATATAAGGCTCACAACGCAGGTTATATCTACAATACGGATATCGGAACGATCCTCACGCTACAGGGTAAATACAAAGAAGCTGAAGTCTACCTGTCCTACTCGCTCGTAAACCTCATAGGTAAGAAGATCAATCTTATGATCAGCAAGGCACTCTGCTATATAGGCACCAGAAACTATAAGGAGGCACGTGCGATCCTCGAAACAGGACTTAATGAGAACTCATTCTACAGACGAGACGAGGATCCGTTTTATCTGGACAGGATCGACTGCATCTACCTGGCAGGTCTTTCATATATCGCTCTAAAGGAAAAGAAGAAAGACGAAGCCATATCGCATCTTAAAAAAGCAAAGATCATCGCCGAAAGATTTGACGCGGCACCTGATCATGACGCCAGAAGAGAGCGCTTCATAGATATAGACGAGCCGTGCATGGCCTATGACACCACCGGCGAGACATGCATCAAGAGCATCGAGAATTCGATAACCAGATTAGATTCCAAAGAACTCATGAAACTCTGGAGATCCATCAAGTAAAGAGGTATAAGACATGAAGAACACATCCACACGTGTGGAATTGGTATCACAATTCCACAGGAAGAATCACTGCGCCTTTTTTATGGCACTTATCGCATCTATACTGTCAGGAACAACGGGACTACTGGTCTCCCGGATCCTAAAGGAACTCGTCGACCTGATGGCGGGACAGAGCAGTTCCACGCTCGAAGACATGATACTGATATGCATCGGATTCATCGCATTTACCATCATCCTGACGATCCTTAATTATCATTCGGAACCGAGATTCATAAGAAGAGCTATGAGACAGTATAAGAGCAGTGCTTTCTCATTCCTTTCGTCCAAGCAGCTCTCTGCTTTCAGGAACGAAACGACTGCATCCTACCTTTCCGCACTCACCAATGATGCCACTACGATCGAGACCAACTATGTGTCATCTATACTTCCAATGGCAACTAAGATCGTCTCCTTCACGGGAGCACTCGTTCTTATGCTCGTCTATTCCCCCGTCCTTACGGCTTTCTCGATACTCATCATGGTGATACCTACCGTCGTATCGGCTTTACTCGGCAAAAAGATGGCGAAAGTCCAGAAAGAAGTTTCCGACAGAAATACGGGATTCGTGTCGACACTCAGCGACTGCCTCGGAGGTTTTCAGGTAATAAAGAGCTTTAAGGCCGAAGACAGAGTCTGTGAACTCTTCGAGCAGGAGGATCAAAAGCTCGAGGATTCCAAATGTCATTTAAGGAAAGTCTCCTCGGTAGCAGCATCTCTCGGATTGATCACGGGATCGATGGCTCAGCTCGGAGTATTCCTGATGGGCTCATATCTTACGCTCAAAGGACAGGGCATGACGGCAGGATCAGTTCTCATGTTCGTAAACCTTCTTAACTTCATGATCGACCCGCTCTCACAGCTTCCCAAGCTCTGGGCAAACAGGAAAGCTGCAGCCTGCCTTATCGATAAGCTCGCTTCATCCCTCTCGGAGAACAGCAGCTCCAAGGGTGAGACAGAGATAGGAACGATCGAAGATGCCATCGTCTTTAAGGATGTATCCTTCTCATACGACGATTCCGACAAGAAGGTCCTCCACGACATCAACTGCGAATTCCTCCCCGGAAGATCCTATGCGATCGTAGGCGGCAGCGGAAGCGGCAAATCAACATTCCTGAATCTTCTGATGTCTCCCGATAACAACTACGGCGGCAATATCACGATCGACGGGAAGGACCTGAAGTCCATATCCTCCGATTCGCTTTACGAAATCATGAGCGTCATTCAGCAGAATGTATTCATATTCAATTCATCCATAAGAGATAACGTCACGATGTTCCACGATTTCTCGGGAGATAAAGTAGACGAAGCTCTCAAGAAAGCTCATCTCAGTAAACTCATAGATGACCGCGGAGAAGCTTATCGATGCGGCGAGAACGGCAACGCCCTCTCAGGTGGTGAAAAGCAGAGGATCTCTATCGCCCGCAGTCTTCTCAAGGACTCATCTCTTCTTATCGCAGATGAAGCTACTTCGGCTCTTGATGCCAAGACTTCCCACGATGTCATCAACGAGATATTGGACCTCGATTCCATGACAAGGATCGTCGTTACCCACTCGCTCGACGAATCTCTTCTTCGCCGTTACGACGAGATAATCGTCATAAAAGACGGCACGATCGAAGAGAAAGGCGACTTCCAGACACTGATCGACAACGACGGATACTTCAAGGCACTTTACGCCGTTGCTTGATCACAGGTCGAACGTATAGAAGACTTCCGGGTAGCCGACGCCCATCACGGTAAAATCGTGCTCATGTTCAGATAATTCTCCGCCCCAGGATTCATATACCCTGCGGGCATGAGAATTATCCTTGAGCACACCGACCACATATCGCTTCGCATCTTTCTCCTTCGCCCACTTGATGAAAATATCTCGCAGTGCCGTGCCTATGCCCATCCCCTGATACTCCGGATATACATAGAGGATCACCAGATCGGCATAGTCACCCTTGAAGGCTTCGTAATCGGAATCGAGTGTTCCGAACATCACTCCTACTATCTTTCCTTCACTCTCGGCAACATAAGCTGTCTTTCGTTCTCCCAGGAACTTACCTGCATCAAAGCCGCGAGCCCTGTCTTCCCTGGCGCCGTCACGCCCGTCAAATACTTCCTGCGGAAAGATATTACTATATGTAGCACGCCACACTACATCGAGGACTGTGTACCATTCATAGCCGTCATCCTGTCGAAGTTTTCTGAAGCTGATCTTCTTGTCTTTCGAATCGTTTCCCATTTTGAGTTCCTCCTTTGATATGTGTTTTTCATATAACAAAAAGACCACCTATCTTCTGATAAATGGCCTTGATACACTTGATAATATTGGGATTACGGATTAAAAGCGCGCGCTACCAATGCCATATGATGTACGATCATATGTACAAAGACAGATATTCATGAATGAGTTCATGTCTGAGCGCATTAACTTTCCCCCTGCTTTTTATTGATAGTATTCTTCCCACTAGGATATGTCAATCAATAATCCTCGAGGAAACTGTGTCTCTTTCCGTCTTTCTTATATTCCAGGACCGTGTCGAGATCAACGTTTTCAACGCTCCTGAATATATTAGCTTCCACCGCCGGATTATCCTTTTTGAGCGAAGCTATGAGCGCCTTGATCTCCGATCTTTTCGAAGAAGCTTCATCACCTCTCGCCGTCACCTTGCACGCGCAGTCCAGAAAACGAAGCCCGAGACTGTCCCTCCACGAACAGATATCCGCCTCCCTAATTAAGTACATGGGACGAATAAGTTCCATCCCCTCATAGTTCCTGCTTCGAAGCTTGGGCCTCATGGACTGTATCTGACCGCCGAAGAGCATTCCCATAAGGATAGTCTCGATAACATCGTCATAGTGGTGTCCCAGAGCTATCTTGTTACATCCGAGCTCCTTCGCCTTTGAGTAGAGATACCCTCTTCTCATCCTGGCACATTTATAGCAGACGCCTTTCGCCGAACTATACGCCGCTTCGAACACATCACTCTCGAAGATCGTCACAGGGATACCGAGCGAAGACGCATTGCTCTCGATCAATTCCCTGTTCTCCTTAGCATATCCTGGATCCATAACGAGGAATACAAGCTCGAATTGAACCTTATCGTGCTTTATTATCTCCTGAAAGAGCTTAGCCATGAGCATAGAGTCTTTCCCGCCTGAGATACATACGGCGATCCGGTCGCCTTCCTCTATCAAAGAATAGTCCCTGCAAGCCTTAGTGAAAGGCGCAAAGAGTTCCTTATGAAACTCCCCGCGGATGATCTCCTCTGCCTGTTGCTTTTTATCAGACATCAAGAACCTTCTTTATCTGTTCCTTACGCTTGATCTTAAGGGATGTAGTCTTTATGAAAGGTTCTTCCGTAAGATAAAGATCCGTTACTCTCTTGTAGTGCGGTATGGTCTGATTGACATCCTTGACCTTGTCCCATATCAGGTCACGTATCTGAACTTCTGTAAGCTCACCGTGTTCAGCCGCGATCTCCTTAGCGGAATACTGAACCTGAACCGCGATACGAAGATCGGTCCAGTCACCGTCGATAGGCTCGCCGAATACAAATGAATCCTGTATCTCCGGGATCTTGTTAAGAAGGATCTCGATCTCCTCGGGGAAAGCTTTCTTACCGTTCTTCAAGACGATCATGTCCTTCTTTCTTCCCGTCAGGAAAATATATCCGTCCTTATCCATATATCCGAGGTCGCCTGTGTGGAACCATCCGTCCTCGAGGACTTCAGAAGTAAGCTCGTCATTTTCATAGTATCCGATCATGACATTGGGAGCCTTGGCACAGAGCTCGCCCATGCCGTCCTCGTCCTTATCCCTGAACTCCACCTGTACGGAAGGAAGAGGTCTTCCTATGGAACCTGCACGTATATGCCCCTTATTCTCGGCAGCCAATACGGGAGAAGTCTCGGTAAGACCGTATCCCTGATAGATCTCGATACCGAGGTCCGTGAAGCCTTGAGCAACGGCTGCGGATAACGGCGCACCGCCTGAGATAATATATTTGAGCTGTCCGCCCATCTGGGCGATTATCTCCTTGAAGAGCTTACGCCTTATATCGATACCGAACTTAAGAAGGAAGTTCGCGAGCTTCTTGGCACGCTCCACCGTCTTGGTCTTTCCCTGCTTCTCGATGCCCTTCTCTACCGTCTCATACATCTTGTCTATAAGCGCGGGAACGCCGAGGAAGAATGTAACACCGTATTCCGTAAGATTTTGCTTGATGTAGCGGATACCGTCGGAGAATACGGTACGCATACCGTCAGCAAGAGCAAAGAGCATTCCGGTAGATCCCAGGATATGGTGGAAAGGCAGGAATGCGATATTTGTAGAGTGCTCATCGAACACCTCAAATACCAGAAGGTCCGCTACATTACAGGCAAGACCCTTATTGGAGAGCATTACCGCCTTGGACTTGGATGTGGTACCTGATGTAAAGAGAAGTATAGCCATGGATTCACCCGAAGGCTTATAGTCTGAAAATTCCTTACGGATCTCTTCGGGAAGCTCACGTCCTGCGTTTACCATATCCTCTACGCATCGATACTCATCGGACTTTTCATTCATGCAGATGAACTCACGGATCTTTGTCTTACCGTTTGCCTTTATCTGCTCGATCTGCTCCTTATTCTTGACATCGAATACAACAGCATCGACGCCTGCGCGGATAAGGGAATCTTCCATCTCACCCAAAGGCAGTTCCTTATCTATCGGAACTGATACGATACCTCCGAAGAGACACGCCAGATGCGTCACTACCCAGTAATACTGATTACGTCCGATGATAGCTATCCTGCCGCCCTTAAAGCCGCTGTCATAGAGATTAGCGCCCATTGCGTTAACATTCTCAATAAAGTCGGCATATGTATAGTCTTTATACTGAGGATCTTTACCTGACTTTATCTTTACTCTGAAAGCAACGTCATCTTTATAAGCAGACGAAGTAGCAGTGATAAGTTCCTTGACGGTATCGTAGTATTTGGGCTGTTCCATATAGTTCTGTTCCTGACTTTTCTATTTTTCGATAATTATATCACTGCAGGAAAGTCATATGAGTGAAAAGTGTCAGAGTTGACCTGCATATCGATCACAGTTCTTCTCTGATGACTTGAGATGATTTCCCGGATACATCCTCAAGGAAAGACTCGAGCTTATCACCCGTGTAGTACTTAAAACCGCTGATATCTGCTCGTGGGACATCGTACTGGACTCTGAGAAGATTATCTTTCATCCGCCTTATGTCCTCCGCAGTAAAGAAACCGAACATATCCTTCTCAGGTGTGGCTTCAAGAAGAGACATTATCTCTTCTGTATGCTCGCTGTTCTGATGGAGCCACTGATCGACAGCCCTTGCTTCCCTGTAGAAATCCTCCTTAAATCTGCCGGGATCTTCAGGAGGCACGAACTGATCCTTTGTACCGTTCCAGATATCAATATCGTTCCAATAGTCCGTGATGCAATGAACTACCACGCCTGCTGCAGTTATGCGTTCTTCCGCATTCGCAGCGCTCGCGCAGTGATCTTTCCAGAACTTTCGGATATTACTTCTCCACTTATCGTAATCTTCGGGAGCTCCCCATGGACCGCAGCCTTCAAAGAGATGTGATCTTATCTTTTGATCGACTGAATAATCATCCCTCATATGAACAGAGTCAGGAAGCACCGAACCTAAGATGAACGAAGACTTCCCGTCTTTTATACCGAGCGTCTCAGCCACACGGTATGCGATCTCCATATGTATCATCTGAAACGACATATGCTGCTCTCTCACCTGTTCAGAGCCACGCTCAGAGAATGCGGGATTCCCCTCGGGCCTCTTATCGCATAGATACCGTATTCATCGCCAAGCGTCGCGAAGGTAAACTCATCACGTTCGTAACGCTTCAGGAGCTCGATCTTCATAAGTGCCGTTATCGTAAGGTTCTTGTCAGTATAATCGTACGGAATATCCGTCTCCAGGACGCGGCACTTATAAAGGATCGCAGATACGGGAGCTGCAACATACATATAGACCGTATCACCTACCATGATGCCTGCACCCTGCTTCCATGTGATGATATCTTCCTTCTCGAAAGCACCTTCCACATCGTAGAACTTCGGATTAGCCGGAATGATCCACTCCTTTGGCTCGCGGATTGCACGTCTCCTGTTCTTATTCGAAGTAGCCGAAAAGCTCATATCAAGAAGTGAAAGGACCTGCTCCTCTGGAACCGTACCGTCAAGTATTACCGTGATCCAGTTTCTCTTATTCATGTGATATGCGGGAAAGATTCCGTCTTCCGTAATGAGCATCTCATGGATATTGATATCATCGATCTTAAGGTTCATCGCAGCCACATAGCCGTCACCTGAAAGTCCGAGCTTATCGCGCCTTACGTTCATTATGAGCGCAAACCACTTCTTATTATCCCTGTGACGGTATACTGCACTTGTGTCATCACGATCCCACGGGAACTCGGCCTCTACGCCATACTGCTCATTTATGTATCGATCTATTCTTTCACGCATATTCAACCCTCTATCTTTGCAAGGACACGATCCATATTTCCGTAAAAGAGAGGGAGATCAAGATCATGTCGCTTTCCTTCGTCATAAACGCATCTGCAACCGTACAGGATATCGTTTACGTCATTATGAAGAGTCATTATCCTGGAGGTCAGTTCGTTGCTCGCAAAGAGCTTTTTCATTGCTACACCCGCAATACCTGCAGGGATCTTATATGGCAGGAGCTCATTCTTGTAAAGACGAAGATCTACACCTCTTACCTCGACTGTCTTCATAGTCTCCCTGATACTCTTAACAGCGATAGTAAGTGCCTTGGCATCCCCCATCAACTCGCGTGCAAGACGGTTAGGATCATCTATTACACCTTCTCTGGCAGCAGTAGACGTAACACCTGCATTTATTGCCATATGAATCCATATCCATTCGAACATATCATGAGGGATCTCCTGCTTTATATCTGCGGAGTCAAGCATCGATATGAGGTCTTTATAGTTCGAGATATCGGCTTTCGCTTCGCTTTCGAGCATTATGTGATCGAACAGCACACAGTTGAGCTTACCATTCTCCATATGTCCTCCGGCAGTCGGGAATGCGGTTACGTACTCGAACCCTTCGAGGAGCTGATCTACATCCTTTCTTTCATCCCAGAAGTTACAAAAGAGAATGATCGAACCTTTTAGGCCGTCATTTCTGATTGTCTGCAGCGCATCCGTGAGCTTTCCGCTTGCTACGCTTATCAGGATAAAATCAAATTCATCACCTTTATTCGCAAGACAGACTTTGTATTCATCATCCTTCTCTTCACCCTTGGAGTTATAACGCCCGTCAAGAAGATGAACGGAGATCTTATTCGGGACCGATCCTCTTTTCTGCTCTCTCACGATATGGTAAGTCTCATGCCCCGCTTTTTGAAAGGCATAAGCATATGTTGTCCCTATTACTCCCAACCCGAGTATACCTATCTTCATGTATCTATTCCCCAATCCATTCATTTTACTGCTTAAACGCCGCGTTCTCTATTATATCAATGTTCCTTAACAAAAGATGCCATCTCCTGCTCGAGGAGGCGATATACATTTGCTATCAGATACCCGTCCGCGATCGCATGGTTCATTCGAATGCTTATTGGCATCAGGAGCCTGCCGTTCTCTTCGCGGTATCTGCCCCAGTTGACTATCGGAAGAAAATAGAGATAACCGTCAGGCAGTTCGATGTTGAGCGAATCATACGAAAGCCATGATATATACGAAGCATCAAACCAGTTTGGATGATCAGCCATATTGAGCAAATACTCCCTCGTAGCCTTAGCTTCTTCTACGTCCTTGATCGCGCCTGCATAAAACTTCTTGTAGTCTTCATCGTAATTGGTATACACAGGAGTACAGGTCTCGGTATCTTCATGAAAGACATATTGAGTAGGATTGATCACGTCATAACAGATCAGCTCGTCAGTCTGCCAGAGATACCCCATCCTGTAATCCTCACGAGAATTAAGGACCTTGGTCAGGATATAGAGAAAGTTGATATAGAACTTTGTGCCTGTCTCCTTGGAACGTGACACGAGATCCGTAACATCTATTCTGGCCGTCATGGATGTCGAGCACTTGCAATCCTCTGTAAAGTGCCTGTATACACCCTTTCGGTAATACTTTTCCTTATCAACAACTTTGTAATTCATTTATTATCCTCTTATCAACAACGTTAGAAATGGTGGACACAATCTACACATTGCCCTCCGCAATCAGCCAGTACCACAAATATCAGTAATATAGCACCTATCAGCACGGCCAGTGCGAATAAAACACAATATACTATCATCATAACCTTGGAAAGTTTCGTAGGGTATTTAACCCTGGCGATTATCATCAATGCATAAGATGAAATGACCATAAGGAAATACGGGACGATCATAACTAAGATCACAGGATCAGTTATGGTGTAATCCATCATACGAATGAAAGTCAAAGGTATGACTATGACCGAAGGAATAAACAGAAGCAGCATCGAGATGATACAAAACCTGTTTCCGATCCTATTCTTCTTAGCATCATCTGCCGGAGCGGGAGTTTCGGAAGGAGCCTTCGCAGCCGATTCCGGCTGAACAGGCGTACCGCAATTGCCGCAAAACGCTTTACCGTCTTCTAACTTCGAACCGCAAGATCTGCAATACATAACCCGTCCCCCTTATGATCAGATTATATCATTTTCTTATACGTGACCGGCACGCTTCCGTCTCATCGCTATAAGAATAACAGTACTCAGCCCGACTATACCGATCGAAGCGCCGATAACCTCCTCACGCGGAATGATATACTCACTAGGATCATTCGGATCATACATTATCGTTGCCGTCTTGATATTGGAATTAGAATAAGCAGGATATCGTTCTCCATCAACATAATAAACGTAGAAGCCGCTATAGGGTTCATCAGGATCCGCAGCCTGTTCGCCGCCGTGAGTATTTCTCTTGAAGAGCTCACCCGTTGTCGTTTCATAGCCACGAGCACCTATAAGATCGCCCCCTCCGATGATGATCATCGCAAGAAATATCAGCACTAAGATCACACCGACTGCCATTTTGAATGTTTTCATCGGACCGTCCTCAATCTATAAGTCTCAGGAAATACTCGTCGTTTCCTTCGAATATTCCGGTACTCTTAAATCCGTGCCTCTCATAAAAGCTCCTGACACGGGTATTTTCCTTATGAACACCAAGCGCGATAGAGCGTCTGCCAAATTCCTCATAAACCTGCTCAATGGCACTTTCTAAGATCTTTCCGCCGATGCCCTTGTTTCGATAGTCTTTATCTACCGTAAAACCCATCACACGATAAAAGGGCTTTACCTTCATCTCCTCGGGATCAGTATCCCACGGGATTGCTTCGCCGATCATAATGAGACCGACGCCTCTTTCTCCCTGACGCGCAAGATACGTATGACCGATCAGATGATTCTCTGCTCCATAATCGGTAAAGCCCATGATGGCGGATGCATCATCGACCCATTCAACAGGAATATCATCACGGTCTATCTTCAATGCCTCAGGAAGATTTTCATGTGTTAATTGTTCTAATCTTAGTTCACTCATGATTACTTATCCTTCTCCTCATAAGGCTTATCCCATGAACCTATCTCGATAAGATTTCCTTCAGGATCGGCAATATAGCACGTTCTCTGTCCCCATGGCTCTGTAGTAGGCTCCAGGACAGGTGTTGCACCCAGACTTATCACACGCTCATATTCAGCATCGACTTGAGCGAAAGTATCCACATAAAGTGCAAGTTCAAAATGTCCGTTCAGCCCCTTAATATACTCGTACTTTCGACTCGTCATAGTCTCAAAGTCTTTTCTGCCGTATAAAAGAAATAGCGTGCCGTCCTTAACAAGATACACATTCGATGTATCTTCTGCCTCTTTGATCTCAAATCCGAGAACGTCTCTATAAAAACGGATCATCGAAGGCATATCTTCAACTAATAATCCAAAGCCGTCTAATCTCATGCTCATACTCCTAACTTATCTATCAAAGAAATGAAGGCCATTCTCATAAGCTTTCTCAAGGTTACTGTCCCAATTCTTCTCACGAAGCTCATTCTCCCTGGAAGTATTGTCAAACACTACAAATTCAGTCTCCTTGGCGCGACCGAAGAGCCTGTCACCGAACATGACCTTCTTCATGCTGTCCAAGAGTCCGAACTGCTCAAGTCGCTCCATGGGATTTCCTGCGGAACAGAGAACCATCGCCTTATCAAGTTCCTTCATGGTCTTATCTCCGTAGGCAAACCCGTAAGACCATACTCTGTCGAACCATCCTACCATCATCGCCGGAGCTTCAGTCCAGAATACGGGATAGATAAATGCTATCGCGTCTGCCGAATTGATCTTCTCCTGCTCCGCACGTACGTCTTCTGCAACATCCGAGGAGTTGTTATAGAAAGCATCTCTTAGATATTCCTGCTCGGTCATGATCGGATCAAAGTTCATCTTGTATAGATCCGACAGGATATACTCATTCCCGGAATCTACTATTCTCTTTATAAACGCATCACGCATATTACTCGTGAAAGAATTCTCTGACGGATGACAATAAACGATAAAAACCTTCATATCTCTATTCCTGTACCTATTCCTTGCGATACTCGGATTATAGCACAACGGCATATTTCTCTTACCTTGAGAGCTCCGAAAACCTTTAAAATTCCTCAATTGACAATCGAAGATAAAGTGATAATATATGAGTAAACATTCATATGAGCGTATATTCACATGTCGTGAAGATAAGGATCGAGGCAGGCAAAACATGGATCACAATAAGAAAGAACACCTTCCGTTATACGGGATCGGACCGATACTCTGCTGGCCGATGGCAATGCTGACCGCGGTCGGTATCGTACTATCAAATAAGAAGATCATCCCGGGCATACTCTCGAATGAGCCCATCTCGATCATAATGACCATAATTGGGATCCTCCTAATTATCGAAGGTATTGTGCTGTTCTTCGCTGCTGATCTTAACGGTAATCTCCAGGACAACATCAAGGAGAACAAGTTAAAGACCAACGGTTCATATAACTTTGTAAGAAATCCCTGCTACTGCCTATTCCTCCTTGGATGTACAGGCGCCATCCTGATATCTCATAACTTATTACTGTTAGTGCTTCCGCTGATATTCTATATCGTTATGACCATAGTTCTTAAGAACACCGAAGAAAAATGGCTCAGTGAGCTCTACGGTGACGAGTACAGAGACTACTGCAGAAGAGTAAACAGGTGTATTCCCTGGTTTTCCAAGAAATAGCAGTGCCATTATGTTTGCGGCGCTGCTTATACTGATCTGATATACCGGCGAACTTATACATCTCCCGTTAATCTGACAGTGGTATATTCGTGCTTAACTGCAGGAAGAAACTTCTCGATAATGTCCAAAGTCCTGATCTTCAGGCTTGAAGTATTTACACACGGATGGCATCCGAGATACTCATCTTTTAAGACATCTTCATCGATCAGGAGCTGAACTGAATCATCAAGATCATTCATGAGCCCCATGATGCTCACTGAGCCGGGCTCTAGCCCCAGGTGCTTTACCATGTCTTCAGGAGAAGCGAAAGACAATCGCGAAGAGCCGATCTGATGAGAGACCTCTTTTGTCTTAAAGACCTTATCACCGGGCATCATTAGAAGGTAGAACTTCGTAGCCTGCTTATTGCACAGGAAGAGATTCTTACAGATAACAACACCAAGTACGGCATCTATCTTGTTACACTCTTCCATGGTATCAGTGGCTTCGTGGTCAGTCCTCTGATAGGAGATACCAAGACTATCGAGAAGATCATAAGTCCTGATCTCCCTATCAAGTCTCCCGCTGCAATCTTGAGGTCGGCCGCTTATCAGTTCCATAGAAGGTTCTCTTATCCTTCGAACATATCCTCGTGACAGACCAGAACTACGACATTATTCGTAGAAAGAGATCCTGTCCAAAGTCCGCCTTCGATCTCAAATGTACAGGAACCGTCACCATTCTCAGTTCTTTCGAGATCACCGAAATCGCTTCCGTCAAGCTCATTAAGGAAAGCATCAGCTGACTCATAGTCAGGGAACTTCATAACATAATCGATAGTAAAGAGATTGTCTCCTGCATCAGCGGCGCCGAATCCTTCTACCATGTTGGTACCCTCACCCCACCAGCTCTCACCGGCTTCGTGATCCATATACTCGATGTCATAACCGTTGCTGATATACCATGAAGCCCAGTACCTTACTTCAGGATCTTCGAACTCATCGATCACGGGATCATCTACGAGGGTCGTTTCTTCAGCCGTCTCAACTGTTGTCTCCTCAGTTGTTTCCTCAGTAGTCTCTTCCGTTGTAACTTCCGTGGTAGTCTCTGAGGCAGTTGTCTCTTCTGATGTTTTCTCAGCGGTTGTGGTCTCCTCGGTAGTAGTCTCTACCGTAGTTGTTGTCTCCTCTTCGTCGTTATCATTATTACTTCCCGAAGAACAGGATACGACGGATACCATGAGCGCGGTAGCAAGAATGGCTGCAACAAGCCTTTTTGTAGCTATTGCCTTTTTCATAACATATACTCCATACTTATTAATTTCATTTGAGTATTACGCAAAAGTACGGATCATGCAACAACTATTAATTGATATATCCTAGGGAATTCGGAGTTCTATTAAGCTCAGCTGACCCTTGTACTTTGAGAGCTCGGTATTCTTTTAGTAGGTATGGTGCTCGTAAAGATTCCGATCTCATTGAATCGCTCGATCGCAAAATCGGCGGCAACACTATTAAAGCACAAGACGATGCAATTTGATCCGTCAAATTCTTCAATGCGCAAATAATGACGTTCAAGCTCCATCCTGTTAGAACTGATCATGTCTTTATAGAGCAATTCCGAAAAATGCACAACCTGTCTTATTGAACTAATTAAGGTTATACGACAGATCCTGCCGGTGAATATAACAAAATACTTTTTGCCGACTGCAATGAATCCCTGGTTAATCCCGAAATAAAGAGCTTTCATAAAATCATCATTAACATCTGAAAACTCATAACCACGTTTCTCGATCCGCTCAACGCGCTCCCCTTCTAAAGCTTTATTAAACGCAGCTTCTTTTTCCGACTCATCAGCATAGTAGTATACACTGTCGAAAAATGCTTTATATGCTGAATATTGAGAAGGATAATCACTTCCTAAATATGTTTCTGCCAGATCAAGAGTACTTAAAGGCTTGTGGAACTTTCTAACACTGGAAACAGGGAGATTTCGCAATAAATTATACGCTATCCTCATAGTCTCATGAACAGATTCGTTCTCCTCATATCGACTTCGAAGATATTCCATGAAGAGCTTGATAAACAGTTCTTCATCCCAGGACGTTTGGTCGCTGTTGACGAAGCTTAATATGACATGATGGGTATCCTTTTTATTGTTGGTGCAATCCTCAAGATCAAGAAGGTACTGATTTTCTTCATTTTCCGGGCGCATAAATATCTCGTGAAGCAGATTCACGTATCCGTCTTGAGGTTCGATATTATCTATCCAAAGTAAAGCTTTAAGAAACAGTTCCTCCATTTATGCTTAATCGCCTCTCCTGAAATCCATTCTCACAAGAGCTTTGCCGTTCGGAAGATCTTCTTTCTGAATCAGCGATCTGACATATCCGATCTCATTCATTGCTCTTTCAAGTTCATCTTCTTCCATCTGATGATGCACCTCATCCAGTCTGTCAAAAGCGTGAAGATAAGGAGAATCCGAAACCCACTGCTCACTGTCGGTATTTATCTGTATAACACATGAAACATACAGAGGGTCAACTGTCTTGACCGCCTTTTGAAAAGCCTCATATCCTATATATTCGATCAGCAGATTCGCAATGATCAGTTCTGCATGTGGAAGACGATCCGATTCATTTATGAGGTCAACTTTAAGGCATTTAAGAACGTCTGAAAGATCCGCATAACGGCTTTCTACGGCATGCAGATAATCCTCATTGATATCAACTCCGTATACGCACTGATACTTCTCGGGATCTACATGATCCAGCCCGTTTCCGCCCGCAATTCCCAAGACCATCGCCGAAACGACGGGATAGGCATCAAACTGCGCCTTCATCATAAAGTTCATTGTCTGAAGCTGCTTTACGGAATCAAGGCTCATATGCTTCTCATAATCATCGAGTCCGATATCTTCCCACGGATTTCCCATCAAGCCCTTTCCTCCATACACTTCTCGAGCATCTCCCGTGCCCAGAAATACTGTCCCTTATCTTCAAATTCTCTATAGTATACCTCTATCATCATCGTAAGATACAGGGTAATGTCATACCAGCGCATCCTCTTCAATTCATCTTCCGAGAAGGATGTTTGACCAAATCCCTTGAGGAAGTTTTCTCCTCTGTTATGCATCCTGAAGCGGTCATCCATATAGGGCTCGCCCCATAGTGCTCTTTCCCAGTCGATGATCCCGGATACATGTCCGTCTTTTACGAATACATTCCCTTCCCACATATCCCAGTGAACAAGGGATGCTTCACGTACCCCTTCAAAAGAATCCTTGTCATTCTTCAGGCACTCCATGAAAGTCTGTTCGTCATACAGGATATCTATATCCTTTCGCTTTGCATCCAAGATCAGATTTTCCAACATTTGCTTTACGAAGCTAAAGAGCGAGTCATATCTCTTATCTTCACCCAGAAAACCGAATTTCTGATCTCTGACTTCGGATAATTCACGGGAGATCTTACCTATCTCATTATCTATTACCGCGATCGCTTCATCGGACATCTTCTCCCTTACCAAAAAGAAGTTATCACCCTTGAGCTTCTCCATGAAGAAATAATTCCCGTCGCAAATAGTGTTACTTGTATCGTAATACTGAACATCCGCTACATTGAATGAACAGTTCTCGGATACCAACTTCATGGCATTTATCTCTGCATGCATCAGATTTACTTCATTGGAAGTATTTCCTGTTCTGTCCTTCGCCGCGATCTTTAAGATACTTTCGCTGCCGTCATCGAATGCAATATCGTATGTTACATTGCACATACCTTCGGTCAGTTCTTTGATTCCTGTTATCTGCTTATCCGGGAATGCCCTGAGAGCCATATTGCGGATCGTATCATCCGATTGTCTGTTTTTGGTAATAGCCATATTCTTAACCCTCGATAGAACTCAATCCCTGCATACGTATATCGTTGAGTTCTTCAAGCCCGAGAGCACCTGCTCTATAGAGACGCAGATACTCATTCTCGATCGAACTGTCGAACAGCAGGAGATCATCCGTATTGATCGTAACTTTCACGTCGTTTTCATACAGTGTCCTGATCGGATATTCCTTATAGCTCTTCGCATATCCGAGCATGACATTACTGCTCGGGCAGACATTGAGCTGTATCTTATTATTGGCCAGAAATCTCATGACTTCCGTCGAGGTTGCAGCAGCGATCCCATGATGAACTTCATCCAGATTCAGAAGTTCCACCGCACGCCTAACATCTTCCGCGGTTCCGCTCTCGCCTACATGCATCCTCTTGATAAGATGGTACTCTTCAGCCTTTCGATACAACGGAATAAAGTCTTCTACAGGCTTGATATCTTCGCCTCCACAGACATCGATAGATCTGAAATATCCTGACGAGAGGTACTCATCCATCCTCTCCGTCTCCATCTGAATATCACATGCAGATATATATGTTATCTCAGGCTCGAAGACTGTATCCGGACAGTGCTTCTTATGGAAACCCTCGATCATCGGAACGAAAGTCTCCATCCCCCCGACAAGATCGATTTCAGTAACACCGAAGTTCATGGCAAGCCTTGCTATATTATTCCTGCCGGCTTCCGCGAAAGAACCTTCCCAGCGGATAATAATACCTTCAGGACCTGAACAGTACGGCTTCAGCGTAGAAGTAAACCATTCCTGCATTCCCAAAAGGCCGTCAAATTTCTCAGGCGGGCCGGGAAGATCGACATTCAACTGTTCTCCCAGCCACTCTCTTCTGCAGCCCTTGGTTGAGTGAACATGAATATCACTCTTGGGAACTTTCAATAGTTTTTCCGTATCGTTTTCGATCAGACCTTCAAAAAACAGATTTTTCATAACAGGAGATCCCCCAATGTATCTTCAACTTCAACAGGTTGCCAATGTCCCTCTACGCAAGTGACCGCTCCTGTCGATCGTATCTTGTCGGCCAGTTCATTGGCCAAAGCCTTATCCTTAACTCCGTTAGGGAACTGCGCGCAGGTAGCATCACCTACAAAGAGCGTCTTATCTTCACACACATAGACAAGTGTTGAATCGTCAGTATGGGGAGCCTTAGTCTGAATGAGCTTTACAGTACAGCCTCCCAGGTTGATAGTCATATCACCTTCGAACACGATATCCGCAGGTACTACGATAACTTCCCTGCCGCCCTCATATTCCTTCCTGATGCTGTCATACATATTAAGGAACTCATCAGGACCGTTATTCTCTATCTTCTTCATGCATTCCAGAAGATGCTCGTTCTTCCTCTTGTTAGCCAGTGTAATACCGTTTACGGCATGCATCGCGAAAGTATGGTCCCAGTGCCAGTGTGTAAGCACAGTAAGAGATGGAAGCGGCAACCCTTCCTTAGCGATAAGATCGTAAAACTCTCTTATATGAGCCTCCGAATGCCCCGCGTCAACAGCAAGACTCCTCTTATCGCCTTTGATATAACAAAGGTTCGGGCGATCACGCTCCTCCTCGTAAGGCATATACCATATATGTTCGGATAATCTTTTAAGTTCCATATGTCATTCCTTTTCAAAAATATAACTGATCCCGTTATCCTCACACCAGGATGTGATCAGCTTCATGAGATACTCTTCCTCGAATTCATGCCATCTTGATGATCTAAGCCCGTCATCATCGAAATGATTCCAGAACTTACTCCAGATATCCTTATCAGATAGAGATCTGAAATAATTACTTAACGTTCGATCATTCAGATCAGCCAGGAATGTCTTCATTACCGATACCTGTGAGACATGGACCAAAGGAATGGAATATGCATATCCGTCTATCTCATCCTTAGACTTGATCTCATAACTGTCATAATCAAAGAAGTATCTGTCATCACCGTCTGCCCAGAGATCATACTCGACCTTATGAAGAACATCTGACGTGATCAATAACTGTTTTCCCATATAACTATTACCAATACTTAACGGATCCTTCTTACCTCAACGGGAAACCAGTCAACAGGTTCGCCCATACCCTGTATCAGCTCTGCGATCAATGAAGCTTTCTTAAAATCCATTTCCATAAATCCATACTTATTAAAACCAATATCAGAAAATTCATACTGCAGACCATTACACAGAAACGAATGAAATCCCAAACCCATGTCCAAACCAATAATATCCATTCCTATAGACTCGTAATTGCACACGTCATCTTTTCCGTAATACTTAAGGTCATCATTCAGGATCAAATACTCCGGGCTCGTACTTACGGATATCAGGATACATTCCTGAAAATAGACATCAAAGAAATGCAACGCATCTTCTAATCGAATAAATCTTCCGTCGCCGAAGAAATCTCCGGAGCTAAAAAGACTATTTATCTCCTCGCTCATCTTCAGATATTCATCTTTGCTACGAAATCGCGAGATATAGTCCGCATCATCACCGTGAGGTTCCCACCCATGGCACAAGGATAACTGCGGCTCATGATCACAAAGACAATCACTTGCAGAGATCATCTTGTCGAGTTCGCAGTTTGAGAGCGGATGATGTTCCGTAGCCTTGCAGATATAAAAGCCAAATGGAATAAGCTCTTCCATATCTTCCCTCACGTTAATTCCTGATCGATCGTACCAACACCAGAATTATATCATGATTCATCTCAATCATCAGATGATGATCTCTACATCGTCGATATCACATTTATCGAATATTCTTTTATTCCAGTTCTCCAGGATCCACTCTCTGCGTATGCTCCTGGAGCTTTCAGACATTGCTTCAAGCGGGAATACGTACTCGAGTTCTCCTGCGCAATACCCGGATATGCAGTACAAGGCAAAAGGGCTCTTATTCTCACTGCAATTAGGATAATCGCAGAGCATAAAGTCAACATATTCTTCGCGGAAAGGGTATTCTCCTTTGATCCTGAAGACAGTACCCCTGTATAGCTCTAACGATTCATTATCAACTGAACTCATGTACCCTCATCCCTCTTCGATAAACGCCTGTACATCCTCTGTCCTTATATCGATAAACCCGGATTCATCCTCGGAATCCTTTCGGACAAGATTAATGTACATAGGGGTTCCCGTCGCCGAGGCACCTCCGATCACCAGTTCATAATCGTCATCGATATCATACTTCACGATATAAAGACCGGAGCCGCATTCTACGCCATGGTATTCCTCGAAGTCTTCCCATGTAAGATCTTCACCTTTGGAAGACAATTCAACAACTTTTTCCAGAGTCAACTGATGAGGATCAGGCTCAGATTCAGGTTCAGGCTTGCTGCAGCCGAATACCCCAAGAGCGAATACAGTGATCATTAATGCAGTAATAATCCGTCTCATACCGGTACCAAAACCTCTCGTATTACATAAATCAGAGCGTTCTTTCAGATATTTGGATTATAACATACCGACGGATCGAGCCTCGTTATATATTGGCTTATCGTCTCTCTCACATAGTCCGGACTTTCCTTCATCCCGCCATGCACCCAGAACGAGATAACATTCCATACTGCTCCTATGTTAAGCGCGATCAGATATTCGGAATCAAGACCGTCGAAAAGCTGTACAAAAGGGTTTGTACAGCTCACCTGCCCCGTGGTATGAGATCTTATATTCTCATTCATGCACTTCAAGACCACATGCAGCATATCGTTCCTGTCCAGGAGAAGGAGCAACTCTTTATTCTTCTCCGCGAAAGAGAATATAGTCGAGAGCACATCAACATCACCGCCGTCTACAATACCGAAATAATCTCGAAGTTCTGACCTTATCTTGGATATCAGAACATCATCTTTGGACTCAAAGTTCCTGTAGAAGGTCTTCTTTGCAAGTCCTGATTCAAGCAGGATCTGCTTTACCGATATCTCATCGTAAGGAAACTCCTTCATCAATGAGATCAAGCCTTCGGATATCTCCCTTTGGGATCTTATGGCTGACGGATTCCCGGATTCATACATAAAGTGACACTTTCCCGCGAATTGGTGTATCTTTGCCGTTTTCTATTTACTTACCTAACACAAAGTAGTTTCATTATAACATAAATGACACCACAGTATCACTTTCACAGGAGGTTCACATGAGGGAATACCTGTTGCTCTTACCCATAATATTCATCATTCACGACATGGAAGAGATCGTGGGATTCGGTTGGTTCTTCAGGAATAACCAATGGCTTTTTGACCGTTACCCCAAAGTAATGAACATGTATCGCGACCTTAAGGAGATGCCGTGGAAGCTCGGAGTATACGAGGAATTCATCCCTTTCTTCGGAGTAAGTCTCTTGGCGTACTACTTTCCAAACAACATACTCTTCTCGATCTGGTATGGCTTCTTTCTTGCACTTACGTCACACTTTGTTGTCCATATAGGCTTTTCGTTAAAGATCAAGAAATACATACCTTCAGTTATTACCAGCATCGTGGGATTACCTGTAAGCAGCATCATCTTATATAAATGTGTGTTGCTAATGACATTTGACCCGACGACAGTACTCTTTACCATCATCGGCATCCTGCTGATGATCTGCAACTTCGCTCTGCTCATATGGGGCATGACATTCCTCAGCAGAAAGCTCGAATTCAGGAACGATACAAGATTCTATATAGCTGAAAAATAGATGGATACGCACTTAGGAATCTATAGGGACTTCGACCTTATAGCTGCTGTCAAAGACCTTATGCCTGAACAGATAGACTTCTATTCCTCCATAAACAGTCTTGGTCGTAGGTTCGTCATGTTCTTGACCATCATGCGGATATATCGGGATCAGTGCTCTTCGAGTACTGTAATCATAGATCATATACCAGTGAATAAAAGCAGGAGTAAAGAATCTCGTTCCGCCATCAGTCATGTATCCACTTCCTAACGGCAATACAAGAACAGCCAAAAAAACCAGTATCACTATGCGTCTGACTATTCGCTTTTTCATATCATCATTGCCTCTTCCGGTGAAACTGCAGGAAGAGAACCTAATGTATCAATCCCGTGCAACGCTTTTGGGAGATTATGCATAGCCGTCATCGCTCGATACGCATCTGCTTTTCCATTCAATCTCTTAGTACATGATTCGACTTCAGAGATCAGTTCCAGGATCCTTTTTTCGACCATATTACGTTTGTCGACATCTACAATATACCTGTCAGAAGATGCCACCAGTTCATCACGCATACCTATTATCCTGTCGTAATTGGGAAGATCGTATTTCTTACATATGTCTTTCAAGTCTGAAAAACACTTTTCAGAACGATCTACATTATCATATTCCAATCCGGCATAACTGATCAAGTTTCTCCATAAAGCACATTCATCTCGCAGTCGCGAACGCTCACGAAGGCGCCACAGCCCCCCGCTTGGCCTGCCCTTCTCATAAGTAACTCCGATCTGCAATATGTGGTAATAGATTCCCGGATTCATAGTCTTTCCTTTATGCAAGTTGCTTTACAGTTCAAACTCGATCGGCTCGCTATCAGTCCAACTGTTCTTTCTGGGCTTTATCGCAACCTTTTTTGAACTTACACTTATCTGCCCCAATGAATCCAATGTCTGAGATTCAGGGAGATCCTTTTCCAGAATGATATTATCTTCAATATCGTATACCCTAAGCAGAGGGAAATACTTGCCGCTATCCATATATCTAAGATAAAGAACTGCTCTTCTTTGAGAAGACATCTTCTCTTTATACTTCATCAACATGGCTTCGCCTTGCGATACCGCTTCATTAACACACTCGGATATCCTGTCGCCATCAAATTCCGATGTACTGAATTGAGTCTTCAAGACCTTTTCTATCAGCAAGGAAACAGTCTGCACACAGTCAGGCTTTTCCAATCTTTCGTAAAATTCCTTACTGATCCCTATATCGTAGTAGCGATACCAAGGGTGATATCTGTCAGGGTCCTTAGCGGCAGGTCTTACTTCATATTCAGCAAGACAGGTGCTCAAGTTTATATAGAGATGATCAAAGTCTCCAAGAGAAAACTCACATTCTCTGAGCTTCATACAGATCCTTCTTACAACGCCACTTAATTCCGGATTGGCAAAAGCTTCCGGATTCACTCCGGTTACATTAGGAACTGTACATCTGTATATCCTTATATCTTTGATGATAGACATTAGTTATTCTCCATTTACAAACAAGTATTGTTTACCATCCATAATCGGCTTATGGATCAGGATATATCCTACAATTCGTCATATCAGCCATTGTCACAGATCCTCTACACCCTCTTCAGGGCTTCATAATCCCGAACTGTCTCTTTCAGTTCATCGTACAGTTCTGCTATAGCTTTCTGCTGCTCATCAAGAGGATTCGGTCCTTCCTCCAGGAGCCTTATCAAGGTGTCCGGCCTATATCTTGAAGGATCCCCTCTTCTATCCATAGCCCCCAGTTCCATAAGAAAGGACGTCAGACGATTTCTGCTACGGAAAGCATCCTTAGGAAGATCTTTCCTGATATTGTTGATCCTTTCCACCAACGAAGATACCTTCTTGTGGAAATCATCATCTTCAAAAACATATTCTCTCTTGTATTTTGCAACTGAAGCCGTGTAGATGACTCCGTCACGGTCTTCGAATACACAATCAGGTTCAAAGAGTCCGATAAAGGTAAAAAGATCAGGTGTAAGTCCCGGATAAGTTAATCTTGGCGATTCCCTTACACCCAGATGATCACTTGCCAGAAGCCTTGCGTAACTGCACTCTTCAATGAGCATCACGTATCTCTTATCACTATCCAGTTCAAAGATCCTGTTTGTCTCATAGGGAAATTCCCACTTCTCACCTTTGTCGTTGGTAATAGTCAGTTTGCTGTCGTCTTTGACAAACGGGAGATCTCGATCATTGTCGCTAAAGATTCTTCTGTCCAGGCGCTTAGCCTTAACATCTTCCTCGCTTGGAATAAAGTATTCCTTACGATACATGCAGTCATAGATATGGTCGGCATATTCGATCCTCTCGGTCAGAGGAAGTTCGAAGACGTGCCTGGAACCGTTTTCCTTCCAGCATTCGTGCCATTCATTGTTTGGGTATTTGGACAAAAAATCCGGGATACCGCATACTCTGCACGATTCAGATGTTTTCCCGTTATTGCCTAATATCTTAGTATGATCAAGTGCAAATCCGACATTACCGCATGACGGACAGGTATAGACCGGTTCGGCATGCTCATCTGATAAAAACAATCTCCAAAACTCAATCGAAAAACGCATGGTGCTCTATTCTCTCCTACATGTTGTGACAATAGATCATCTTTATCCCTCTTATTCCTATATTTCTAATACGCAGATTATAACATATAGAAAACCGCCCGACCCTAGTGGATCGAGCGGTAATCTGTGTATATCTTCAGGGGTATAAGGGGTTACAGTATCTGCAGGAGCCTGTCATCCGACATAAAGAACCTGAGCATTCGGAATGCCTGAATATGGCACTTATCATCCTGCTCATCAGATGAGATGTCAGCAAAGAGGGCTTTGCATCTGCGGGAAAGCTTCTCGAGCTTCCTGTTATAATCCTCTTCTATCGCACGATCGGGAATGTTGTTGAGAGACACCAACACTATCTGAACTGACTTGTCCGTCTTATGAAGTTCGCGAACAATCGAATCGATCTCTTCTATGACTTCATCGACAGTATGCTTTCCGCTTCTAAGATCCGTCTCACCAAGTTGAAGTATCAGCTTTCGAGGGCTCATCTCACTAACGATATCTACAGCTATGTCCTTAGCTTCAAAAACAGAAAGATCCGTGAGGCTTCTGTTATAGATATCGGAGAGGATGCCAAAAGCCTGCTTGAGTTCGCCGACGGGCATTTCCCTGAAATAAGTTGAACCGAGTATAACTACAGAATCCCTGCGACTCAAACGATTAAGAGCATTATACGTAGCGATTTCCTTTTCACTGACACACATATTAAGGTCCCTCCTGCTTACGCTTTGGCTGTTTCTGTCTTTATCCTGTTATCGTAGCGTGTGTTACGGAAGAAGATAGCAATTCCGATCGTTACCATGATTATGTTAAGGAAGTAGAAGAATAATACATACCAATGAACCGTCTCATACCAGGGTGCAGGTCTGTTGTTGCTGATAAGTGCAAACTTACCTACGAGTGCAAAGACATAACCGAACCAGATGAACATATAAAACAGAATGCTCGTGCCTTTAGCTGTCTTAGCTTTCCATGCTTTTCTGATGTTGATGGGCCATGAGATACCAAAAAGGATGACCATCATTGTTTCCATAATACTGATAAATGTATCCATTTTTCCGCCTCTTTCGTTTTGATGGTCCCGTTATATCATTCGCTCACACACGCCACAACAATATGTAAATATTGAATGCATATTTTCGAAGTCTTTGTGTTTTTTACTTTCAAAAGCTTGGCTTATCCACTTACGAAAGTATAATGAACGTAGTAATAAGTGAGAGTCTCATATGAAGAAAAATACCGGAAGACCGATAACAAAGATCCAGAACGATATTCTCGGAGCGATGATCATTCTGACTGTCGTAATGACGGTCCTTACTATCATCGTGAGTGTCTGTATTGAACTACGATCCGAGAAGAGCAATATAGATAATAACCTTCAGAATATCGCCTATACGATAACGGAATCTTCGGCAATCAAGAATGAGATGCAAAATGAGAGGTTCGAAGATCCTTCCTGCACCGATTATCTTGATTCACTTAAGTCATCTCTTTCAAATGTCGATGTCATCTCGATAGTATCGTCTTCCGGAACCAGGCTTTATCACACCAATAAAGATCTTGTAGGAACAACATATGACGGAACCGTTCCGGATTTTGAGCAGAACGGGAACATGTACATCACAAACGACACAGGACCTTCCGGGGCTCAGAGACGCGTATACGCAGCTATATACAGCGACAACGGTGAATTCCTCGGGTTTGTCCTCGTAGTCATCCTCAATCAGAATATAAACAGAATGATCTTAAGGACTATACTGACCTATCTGTTTCTTGGTCTGGTAGTCATCGTGATCTCGGCATATATATCAACTAAGATCGCCCATAAGATAAAGCACAAGCTTTGGGGATATGAACCCGATGCATTCAGTGCGATGTACAGCGTACGCAATAATGTACTTGAATCATTTGAAGAAGGCGTGATCGCCATCGATTACGACGAGAAGATGCTCTTCATGAACAAGGCGGCATGTAATATCCTGGGAACAGGCGACGATTATTCGCTTAATCTCAAGGATTATCCCGTCCTTTCGCGAAAGCTGATCCGCAAGGTCCTGAGCGAGAATACAAGGATACTCGGAGAACAGGCCAGGACCTCCGAGAATGCCGATGTTCTTATAAACTACTATCCCGTCAACGAGAACGGACGTCTTATAGGTGCCTTATGTGTCCTTATCGACAGGACAGAATATACAAAGATCGCCGAGGATCTTTCCGGAGTCAAGTTCCTGGTAGAATCGATGAGAGCCAATAATCACGATTTTATCAATAAGCTTCATGTCATCCTTGGGCTTATCCAGATGGGAGAATCTTCCAAAGCAGCGGAATATATATCCAACATCACTTCGATCCAGCAGGAGACGATATCTAATATCATGAGGAATATCGAGGATCCTTCCCTCGCCGCACTTCTTATCGGCAAATATTCAAGAGCATCGGAATTAAATATCAGCTTTTCTCTTGAGGAAGGAAGTCATTATACGAGAGACGATGTCAGCTTTAATGCCAATGATCTTATTACCGTTACGGGAAATCTCATCGAGAATGCTTTTGAAGCTATAGACAGTTCAGATACGGATACAAAAGAAGTATCCGTAGGTATATTTACTGAACCCGGAGCGCTTATAATAAGAGTAGATGATTCAGGCCCGGGGATCCCGGAGAAGATTCAAGCTAAACTATTCGACAATGGTGTTACGACCAAAGGATCGGAACACGGCACTGGTCTGTTCCAGGTCGATCAGATCGTCAAAAGATGCAATGGTACCATTACTTTTGATACAGTAGAAGGTGAAGGTACACTATTTACGGTCACAATGCTGAGCAAGACAGGAGATAAAGATAATGTATGACGTTCTGATAGTCGAAGATGATCCCATGGTAGCCGTGATCAACAAGCAATATGTCATGAACAACAGCAGTTTCAGGGTATGCGGCACCTGCAAGGACGGTCTCTCCGCTCTTGAGTTTCTGAAAAGCGAGCATGTGGACCTGATAATACTTGACCAGTATATGCCGCGCATGACAGGCCTTGATTTCCTGCAGGAAATCCGAAAGAACAAGATACCCGTTCAGGTGATCATGGTAACAGCAGCTAATGATTCCCCTTCCGTAGAAGAAGCGTTAAGGCTGGGTATCGTGGATTATCTGGTCAAGCCCTTCTCCAATGCAAGATTCAACCAGGCTCTGATGTCTTTTATAGCAAGGACCGAAGCATTCAAGGACAGATCCAGCGTGGATCAGTATACGATCGACGGACTCTTGGCCGCTGCGACAACTGATTCGATATCCGAACTTCCCAAGGGTATCCAGAAGACTACACTCGACAGGATCATCAAGTATCTCACGGATAATGAGAATAGAGAACTGACCGGAGAAGAGATCTCCGAGGCGATCGGCCTGTCTACAGTTACAGTCAGAAGGTATATGAATCACCTCATCTCGAAACACGAAGTCACATCACATATGAACTATGAGACCGGCGGAAGGCCGAAGATGATCTACAGGAGCATTATCCGATAAATATCAGATACCTCAAAGTCGGCTCTTGAATAAAAGGCAGATCACCAGTACTATTCCTGCCATTATCAGCAGGAACGATATTCCGCCAATGACATCGGATATTCCCATCTTGTTCTTATAGACATACTCAGTGCAGTTATCCTTCGGATCTTCGGGATTATAGCGTATCTTCTGTGAATCCTTATTCCATATAGCTCCTGAACCCTCGCCTTCGTTCGTGTACACTCTGCCGTCATCAGCTTCAAACTCATACCTGATCATACACTTAAGATCGTAATCTTCACCTTCACGGGTAGTACGGATGTTCTTCTTCACCATTCTGCGCTCGAGGACCTTACCGTCCGCAACGCCCGTCATCTTCGCATATCGCTCACGTTCGATCTTCCTGGAAGCAGATCTCTTAACTGATGATCCGATAATAAAGATCAACATCAGGACAAAACTTAATATGAGAATCCCTGTCCACATCAAAGCGTTAATAAGCTATCCCTCCGTTTCAAGCTCCTTAGCTATGCCCGTTGCTCTATGCTTCATTGAATTCATTGCGATGGTACCTATCACGGCTCCGACTGCACAGACCACTGTACCTGTTATGAGCATGACCCTGATACCAAAATGATCCAGGATGACGCCGCAGGGATAAATACGGCATAGGCAAAGAGCTGTCATAACAGGCTGATAAGCAAATTGGATCATATAGATAAGAGCATACACGGCAAAGATCACTGCCTTGATATCTTTTACAAAGAGCAGTACCACAGAGCCCAGAAGGATCACGATAACCGAGGCTGTACTTTGTATTAATCAGTGATCTCGCCGTTAGCGCATTTCTGAACGTCTAGCTTGTACTTCTTGATGAACTGATATATCTCTTCTAACTGTTCATAGGATTCAGGGGCGAACGCCTTCATGCCTCGCTGCGTAACAGGCTTCTTGGAAGGAGTAAGGTATTCTCCCTTCATAGCCTTCTTATTCGCATCCATAAAACAGAATGAGAGCATCCTTCTGTTGGTGCTCGATATACCCACATAAACGATGTCATCAAGATTCCACTTCTTATAGCCGGGAAGTGTTCCTGAACCCAATTCAAAGAGAATATCGTTCTTTTCAGTGATAAAAAGACGTCTGCCGCACTTATCTTTCGGCTTATAGTCCTCAGTGATCATCTTTAAGAACTTCTTTTTGGAATTGGAATCAGCGATCACGCAAAGGATGACGATGACTACAAAAGCTATTACTAATCCGATTCCAATAAAGGGCTTGATCGTTTCGGACATAAAGGGCACCTCCACTTATCAAAAATACTTTACACGCTTATTATATTCGGTCTATGTAAGCTTGTCGACTGAATATTCAGGATCTCTCAAATATCAGGAACTTGCCACGCTCGAGACTGTCGAAAGTGCCCCCGCCTTTTTGCTGATAGTAAGGGCTGTATACCTTCTCGAAATGCACCCCCTCGAGATCCTTGTCGATATACTTAAATCCGTATTCGCTTATCTCATCTATCAGCTTCTTATATGAATACTTACACTTCTTCTTATCCTTATCGCGGAAATTCGACATATGGAAAGGCAGTACGGCAAGAATGCCGCCTGCCTTTAGAGTTCTTTTTGCTTCTTCCAGCATCACAAATCGGTGAAGTCCGTTATAGAGCTTCTCTTCCCCGTGGAAGATATCCGAGTATATGACAAGATCAAAGAAGTTATCTTCAAAGTCGTGACGGTAATCTTCCTTGCCTACAACGTTAGTAATACATTCGACCTTCTCATCATTGGCTCTGCTGTTTACATAATCCAAACACTGCCTGTTAGTATCTACTGCATACACTTTGCATTTCGGTCCGAAAGCATGTGCCGCAGCAAGAGAATAGTTGCCGCACCCGCAGCCGTAATCAAGGACCACTGGATCACTTACATTGAGGATAGAAGAGAAGATCTCTGCACCTTCCGTCTTCTCCCAATTGCTTACATCATCATAAATACTCATATCAGGAGTTCCATCCTGTGATCTTATCGCTTGCATCTTCGACCATCTGCAGGCCGTATTCGTCCTCGAAATAGTGATCTGCTCCGTCAATGATCACAAGCTCCGCAGAAGGCATGATCGCAAGAACGTCGTCAAACGAAGTCGGATCCATACCATATCCGTCGTGGGTACCCATATAGATAACTGTATCAAGCTCACAACTACCAAGCAAGTCATAGATATGAAGCGTCGCAGAAGAGCCGTCTTCGTATTCGACGGGCAGCTCCTCTCCTATGACAAGCGCAGGTTCGACAAGAATCAAACCATTAACCTCCGAACCTCTGTCACAACCGGCATAAGCAGCAGTAAGTCCACCAAAACTGTGTCCCCAGAGGTAGACATTCTCGCTGTCGATCCCGGGAAGGCAGGAAAGAGAATCCATGACTGCATAGAGATCTCTCATCTCAGATAAGAACACAGTTCCCATCTCTGTAGGATCCGGAGCAAGTCCGTAAGGATTCGAATAATCGATAAATGAGAATGATACGGTAGCATATCCGTTAGCGGCAAAAGCCTGTGCCTCTGCTTCGTAATCCGTATACGGCTGCATAAGTCCGCAGGACATTACTATCACAGGGAAAGGACCTTCTCCTTCAGGAAGATAGAGCTTACCTTCGATCTCCATTCCGTCTCTATAGAAGGTTACCTCTTTTTCAGTATCAGAGATATCGGTTACGATCGGCTCAGCCGTCTCATATTCGATATCTATATCATCCGAAGGTCCGGTGCCTTCCTCAGCTTCAACATCCGACATAAACGAAGTAAACTGAAGATACTCGTATGTGATCTCATACTCAGTTCCATCAGCACGGTTCGTGAGCATGATCTCATTTGTCGCAGGATCATAGCGGTCAGAATAGTCAGAATAGTTGTAAGCAGTAATATCAAGCCCAAATTCTTCAGCAATACCAGGATAATTCTCACCCATCGGATTATCATTAAGATCACCATAACAAGGGTATGCTATCTCGATATTGCCGTTATTCGATCTGAAAACGCATGTATAGCTATGCATATCAGACTCAGCTCCCATATTCGTATTACATACTACTTCAATCTCACCGTCGCCGTTAAGATCCGTGATATATGCACCGATTTCATCAGTAACACCACCATATGCCACAAAAGCTATTCCTGTATCATCATTGATCAGAAATACATTAGTATAATCAATACTGCCATACGAGAGATCTTCGGTTTCTATATGCCAGTTCTCTACTCCTAATATGGAACCTGAGTAATCCTCGGTTATCTCGATCGGAGCGAAAGCTGAAACTGTCTCTTCAACAGTCGATTCAACAGAAGACTCTGTGGTCGTTTCTTCAACGGGCTGCTGCGTACATGCAGTCATAAGGAGACCGGCAACCAATAACGTTGCCAAAGATCGTGATCTGATAGTTCTATTCATACTATCCCCCTGAATACGTTTTGAAAGTATGGAAACTCTCATTGACTTCATTCAAGATTAATCCATGAAACTACACAACAGTATCAGGGTCGACCGTTGGTTTAGCCCTTATATTCAGAGGCTAAAGAATCGATCGCAAAGTCCGATAAAAGAATCAATATTGCTCAGCATGGCAGGATGACCCTGAACCTTGTAGAAAGCGCAGGAACTATAGGGTCAAACATCCTGCCGCATGAAGTATTACCATGAAGCAGTATAAGAGGTAATCCGTCACCTGTTTCCTCGTAATATATCTTTTTGTCTGTATAACTGTAATAACTCATCCTGTTCCCCTTCATATCCTATCCCATAGTTGAACTTCCACATAAGCACACCTGTCGAGAGAGGCTTTGAGGAAGGCATCAACTGAGCCGTCACAGGCTTCGATCCGCTCCAACAGTAAAAGCTTGGTAAGAACGACCGGTTCCTTCCCTTGCACTATAAGAGCACAGCTGTCACCAAGCGTGAAGCTGACCTGATCATCAGGGATCTCATCAAGATCAAAGACCAGCTTATCACTACTGTTAAACCATTCTTTTAGATATTCACATTCCATAAGGGCAAATGAATACGGATGCATCAGCTTCGGATCTCCGCCTAATCGAATGAATTCGTCACGAACAAATGCATCTGCCTTCTTACGAGCAGGATAATAGTTCACAAAATCAGCGAATCGGCCAAAACAGGTAGTATCCGGATGAGCTTTGGAGAGTTCTTCCGCCTTGCGAAATGCTTCCTCCTCAGGAAGGAGCATAATGTTCTTCCAAGGGTCTGTCCCCGGAAAATAGTAATGAGTTATATAAAGCTTATTCATGACACTTTCGATCATATACTTTGTTTCTGCTATATCTGCTTTATGACCTTAGCCGGTACACCACCGACAATAACTCTTGCAGGAACATCTTTAGTCACCACTGCTCCTGCAGCAACGATCGAACCTTCTCCTATCGTAACCCCTTTGGTTATTATCGCGCCCGATCCGATCCATACCTTATTCTCGATCCTGATAGGAGCAGGTACAAGTCCTCTTGTATCCGGATCTATCTCATGATCAAGCGTTGCCAATACGACGTTGTGACCGATAAGGACATCGTCACCGATAACGATCCCTCCCTGATCTTGGAATTTGCAGTCTGAGTTGATGTAGATATTCTTGCCTACAGTAATATTCTTTCCAAAATCAGTATAGAACGGAGTAGTTATCCTGACACTCGGGTCTACCGGCTTACCGATTATCTTTGAGAAAAGCTCTGTTATCTCCGACTCACTCTCATGCCAGTTATGGTTCATATCAAAAAGAAGCCGGCGATTCTCGGCAATATACTTACGCATAGCAACATAGATCTCGGGATCATTTATCGCCCCGCCTCTATTAAACCGATTCAATAACTCATGTAATTCCATATTATCCTCTGCCGGGAACTTCACCTTATATATACTTATCTGCCCATTCCTTCAGAGTCTTCTCAGATACAGTCTGAGAGAACTGCTCTCCATCGTACACCTTCGCTCCGGGAGCAAGTGCCTGCATATTCTTATAAGAATCACCAAGACCTGATCCGCCTGATGTCGCGAAAGGCACAACAGTCTTTCCGGTAAGATCATATGCTTCCATGAACGTGTCGATTATCGAAGGTTCTCTGTACCACCAGATGGGGAACCCGACAAAAACCGTATCGTACTGAGCCATATTCTCGACTGTGGTGGCGATAGTGGGACGACAGGATCTGTCATTCATCTCTACGGAACTTCTGGACTTTTTATCCATCCAGTTAAGATCAGTCTTGGTATAAGGAACTGCCGGAGCTATCTCATAAAGATCAGCATCGATCGCCTTGGCCAGTTTCTCTGCTACCTTAGCCGTAACTCCACTTGCACTGAAATATGCTACTAATATCCTTGCCATGCTCACACCTCCTGTATCATAAACTCTGTTTCAGTATCTGTCTTACTTCATCTTTGTTAAGGACCTTGTATCCTCCTTCAAGGATTAATGTGGCATCAGTAATACCGTCGATCATACCTTCGGTCGCACCCAATTCTGTAAGGTTCATGGCAACACCTATCTTTTTCATCCAATCTTCCATGGCGATAAGACCCTCTTCTGCGACCTGCTCGTCAGTCTTACCTTCCGAACATATATCCCATACGTTTTCTGCAAATCTTACGAATTTTGCCAATCCATAGGGCATGATATAGCGGTAATAAGGGAGTGATACAGCTGACAGAGTCATACCGTGTGTGGCATCAGTATAGGCACCAGCAGCCTGACCGAGCATATGCACCATCCAGTCGGTAGACTTTCCTCTGGAGATCAATGTGTTGAGTGCCCATGTAGCTGTCCACATGATATTGGATCTTGCCTCATAGTCCTTCGGATCTTCGATCGCGATAAGCGACGAGTGGATAAGAGACTTCATAAGAGCTTCAGCGATATAATCACTGGTATTATCATCTTCACCGGAGAAATACTGCTCACATATATGGTTGAAGATATCGTAGATACCTGCGGACAACTGCCTAAGGGGCAACGACATAGTAAATACGGGGTTCAGGATAGAGAACTTCGGCATTACATCTTCTCCGAAGACATGACCGATCTTGAGCTTCTGCTCATGGTTTGTGATAACGGCTCCTGCATTCATCTCAGAGCCGGTGCCTGCCATCGTAAGAATGCATCCGACAGGAACTATCTCACAGGTCGGTTCCTCGAATCTCAGGTAGTACTTATCCCACGGGTCCTCATCGCAATTAACGGAAACTGATACAGCTTTTGCATAGTCGCAGCACGAACCGCCGCCGACTGCTAAGAGAAGATCGACCTCATTCTCACGTGCTATACGGATACCTTCATAAAGCTTTTCGACAGTGGGATTCGGCATGACCCCGCCGTCTTCGATGACATTTTTGCCGTTATCCTTAAGTATCTTTACGACCTCATCGTAGATACCGTTCTTCTTGATAGAACCGCCTCCGTAGATAAGCTGAACATTCTTACCGTACTTGGGAAGCTCATCATTTAAATACTTGAGCGAATCATCACCGAAATAGAGCTTAGTTGCATTCTTGTAGCTAAAATTACCTAACATGATCTATTCCTCCTCTTGGTCGTCCCATGTAAGGACACCTGTCTTCTGTGCTATCTCGTATCTGCCGATCTTGTAATCGAGCTTCTCGAGAGCAATGTCGTATTTCTTCCTTGCTTCTACTATCGCTTCCCGTGCTTCCTTAAGAAGATTTGCTCGGGCATCTATCGTGGAATCACCCTCCTGAAAGAGCTTTACATACTCTATGAGCATTTCGACAGGCATTCCCGCATCGCGAAAGCATATGGCATTCTCGACCCATGCGATGTCCGTTTCCTGATAATCCCTGATACCGCCTGCTGTCCTCGTAACAGCCGGGATCACCCCGACACGTTCGTAATAGCGGAGAGTATCAGCGGTAATATCGTACTTCTCACAGACTTCTTTTATGGTCATATGGATCACCTTCAAGCGACATATTCATCAGCTGATGTTTACATCATACAACTTGGAGTTGACTCTAAGTCAATAGGTATTTCAATTATGTAATAGAATTCTGTTCGTATTGCTCTATCTCAGCTATTTTGAGCTGCATTGTTCTTCTTGACCAGAATAGCAACGACTATGGCAAAGACGATCTGAGCGATATAGGAAACAACTGCTCCCGTGCCATTACTGATCGACAGACCGTAACTTACAACTGAATTTCCTATAGCATGGAAGAGAATGCACGGCATTATGCTGCCCTTTACTTTATGAAGCGCAGCCGCCGAGAATGCCGAACCCAATAATGAGATCGCAAACCACAGATAGCTTCCGGAGTACTGATACGTACCCTTGATAAAGCAGAGCGGAATATGCCAGACGATCCAGATAGCACAGTTGATCAAAGTAGCAAATATAAAACCGAATCTTTTTTCCAGCCCGGGTTGCAGGAATCCTCTCCATCCAACCTCTTCAAATCCGCCAAAGAGCAGCATCACGGGGCTGAATAAAAGCACCAGCCACCAGGCGCCTGTGAATGTTACATCTCCGAACAACATGGGTGTTCCGAAACGCACCACCAGAAAAGCCAATAACAAGGATAACTCCAGAGCAGGTCTTTTGAGTCCGAAGACCGTCTTCAGAAAATATCGCAAACCCTTCTTGTCCGACTCCTTCTGCCAAAGGGTATAAACCGCTATCGCAGGAGAACCGGCAGCGATCATGTAAAAAACTATACCGATATTGTACGAAGGATGCACATACAGGCCCAAACAACTTAAGACTATATCCAATCCCCAAAACAGGTATGTTATTACGAATGCAAGGATCAGATATCGGATCGATCGCTTTGATTCTGAACTAACCATTCCGCCTCCCTGATCAAGCATTCTTAATAAGGCTACGCTTTACTTCGTCCATCTCGGCGATCAGTTCTGCCAGAGGGCGATACTCACCACCCCACCATTCAAAGACATGCATTCCTTCATCTTCAAGAACGGACTCGCTAATGGTCATATCGATACCCAGTTTCTTCAGCAGGCCTTCACGATCCACTTCTTCATAGTCAAGAGGACATAACTTGCTAAACTCCTTATATGAGACTCCGCAGACAACCTTGTGAACACCAAGAGATGCAATCGCGCCCAGGCATCTTTCGCACGGCGCACAGCTCGTGTATAAGACTGATTCAGCTAAAATGTCGTCAGAGTATTTATTTGCACATTTATGTACAAGGTTGAATTCAGCATGACCGAATATCTTTCGCTCGAAATCAGCGGTATTCTCCGCTTCCTCTAATATCTCTCCGTTATGGACTAGAACTGCGCCAAAGGTATCAAAGCCTTTCTTTCCTGCGCTGATAGCCAGTTCATAACACTTTCTCATGTATTCTTCGTTGCTCATTTTATTCTACTCCTTATTCTCTGACATGCTTCTATGTGCATGATCCAGTGTCTGGAAAAAGGCATCTGTATAAGACCGCGGACATCCTTTTTGCACCAGTAATCGATCAGCCAGACTGCATTCTCGTCAGTACTTACAACACCGGATGCTATCAGCTTTTCCCTTCGCTCGTCCGAGACCTTGGTCTTAAGATCACCATACGTCAGACTGCGTATTATCTCTTCAGTACTCTTCTTTACATCTGCAACATATGAATACAATTCATCTATGTTCAGCTGCTTTGTAAAATCAGAGATCTGTTCCTTAACGAGCTCATTACCTGTCGTAATAATCGGTGAGTTTATACGGCTCTGATAGTTCCCTGAAAAGAATACCTCTTCGTCACCGTTAACAAGAGTATGTGCAACGATATCCTCTATCCTGAAGATGTGCCATATCGAATAAGCGATATTCTTGCTGTGATAACCGTCAGCGTTGATAAAGGGCATGGCATCGAAGTCGTCTCTTTTAAGATCCTTCTTAATTGTCATCAAAGAATCCAGGAGATCATTTCGAAGTTCATTAAGAACCTTCTTGCCTTCATCAAACGTATCAGCCTTCTTTATCAGAGACTGCATTCTCTTATTCTGCTCTGACCACTCCTTATTCATGCTTATCCCCTTTTCCCCGTTACTCTATTATTCTATTATTCTTTATCAGTCTGATTATACCCTTTGCTCTCGATAAAGTCTTTGAGACGTGCAAAGGTGCTCTGCGACCAGTCATTACTGTACATAGACAAGTTCTCGCCGCCCTGTTGGTACTCGTGATACGGGACCAGTGTACACGCGAATGAATGGTCCCCGTCCTCACAGTGAAAAATGATCAACTCGACAAGGGATGCATGATTTTTATGTGATTTAGCTCTGTAACCGACCGACGACCTGTACGTGCGTATTTCTTTTTTCAGATCAATGCTCTTTATCGAGGAATACTCTATTCGTTTCTTGAAGATCCTTCCAAATGTGACGGCGTTATCGTCAGTGGATACGAATCCTTTAAAATTAAGTAATACGAGCCAGCAGATAAAAAATAAGAACGATATTGCTAACATCACGACAAATACGATCGTTTCACAAAACGCCTTTATGATAAGTGAGATGATCAATAATGCATACGAAATATACAGCGGTAGATACTCTATGCTAATACCGTCTTTGACCGTTTCATAACTGTACTTTTCTTTCATAGATCTTTCTGGTTTTCCTTGATAGCAATCTCATTCATTACCTTGTCCTGACGGGATTCTATGGCCAGCAAGACAAAAAGAACGACAAGAATAACACCTGATGCCGCCCATACACAAAAAGCTGCCATTCTAAGCTTAAAGACATACAAGAGAAATCCGACAAAGACCAGGATACCGGTCCATTTAAGCATCTTACTCCCCGGCTCCAGCATATTCAGTTTATGCTTTGGATCATGATCTCTCATTTTGCTTTCTTTGGTTTCTTTTCGGGAAGTTCAGAATACATACCGGTCAGTAATTCCGAGATAAGATCCGCATCCTCAAATCTGTCGAATACGTGCATAAGCGTTTTTGAACCTTCATAAGGATATCGAAGTTCCGAGTCCTCGAGAAGCCTGTCCGACGTTGGCGTTCTCTTTAAGAACAGTTCATTATCGCAAATGTCACCTATCAGCTTACCGTTAAGATACACAAGGTATCCGCCCATCATCGATCTTATGACAATATCACCGACTGCGGAAAGACTCTCACGTACATATTCATTAAAATCATTCATTATGATCACCCCTTACATTTCCCTTGGATTATATCATAACGAAAATACCGCCCGATCCTTTAAGATCGAGCGATATCGGGATCATCTGAATTCTTCCGCGCTGAAAGTGTATGGATTCGCATAATCGCCATCAAGGCAGACGGTTACGGTGAAGTCATCAAGATTATAGACACAGGACCACTCGGTCATGCCATCCTCATTTTGAACCAGTTCCAGGATCCCCATAGCTTCCTGCTCTGTTACGACGGGGTCTTCTTCAAGGCATGCATCGATCGTGCCTAGTCTGCCATCAGGATAGCCCATGTCGTAGAATTCGCCCGGAGCAACGATACTGTTAGTACAGCTCGGACGTTCTGTTACGACCATCTCACCATCCAGCCATTCGACAACTACATATCTGCCGGACGTATCTGTTATGAACAGATGGTAGTCGCATTCAGTATCAGAGTGGATATCGTAGGAATCAAGGAAAGTCAACGACTCATCAACTGAAGCACAGTTATCGAGGATGCCCCTGATTGCACAGAAAACAAGAAGGTCAGGCTTGCCGTTATCCTGGTGTGTCTCTTCGACATTAAGCTGCAGGATCCCGACACCGACACCCATCTCATTCATGCCGTCAACAACAATATAAGGTGAGATCATCATGACAATTTCTCCGAGCGGCGAGTCGGGACTGATAGGATAGGTATGACCTACACCAAATACACCGAGATCTGCCATTCCGATGGATTCGTAGGCCCCGTCAGGATGTGAATAGATGAGAAGTGTATCAGTCTCCGGGAAGTCAAAATTCCTTCCGAAAACGTGATCTCCTTCAGGTGTTACGGCAGCGAAAGTTGAGCATCCGAAATCAAAGTCAGCATCAATGGGATTCGGCATACCATAAAAGTGATCAGCCATTATCCAGTCCATAAGTCCGTTGATATCTGTGGCATTAGAATTAAGCATGCCCGCTGTATCGGTGCATTCATAATTTTTCATGGTGTACAGGTCATCGCTGACCTTGTTGATGCTGAGTATCGTGCGGACGTGATCAAAGAACATGACCGCAGGAATGACGATCATGAGACCGAATACTATGGGCAGTACGATCCTCTTTTTGAGCTTAAAGACAAAGCAGATCTCAAAGATGAGTGCGAGCAAAAAGACAATAACTCCTGCAGGAATAAAAGGTGTCCAGTCAAAGCCACTGACTGATTCAAGCTCAATGCAGTAAGGGATTACCGAATCACTTAAATACTGATGGTAAGTCTCCATCTTCTCGGCCTTTTCTTCTTCTGAATAGTTATTCTCTGGATCGTTTAGTTTCTCATAAAGGAGATCTTCGTAAAGCATGTAACGGCTCTCAATCGTTTCCTGATATTCAGCATCGTCCACAGCTCGTAACGTACCCTGAATGGTCATATATGTTGCGGTTCGCGAATAGTATAAAGCCTTGTCTTCTTCGCTCAATGCAGACAGGTCCAGCAGAATAAACATATAATCCTCGCTGTTCATGTCCCCCAAAAACTGCAGTGTCTTATTCTCGATATCTATATCATCGTAATAAACGAAGATGTCGGTCCTGACGCTCTTGCCGAGATCATCAGGCTGTATGTTCTTATAATCGAAGTCCTTACTGAACAGCGAGATAAACCAGCCGCCAAAGAACCCTGCCAAAACAAGCAAGATTCCGATCAGCATTATGATCGCCGTAACGATTATAGCCTTCTTATTTCTCTTTCTCAGGCATCCTTCCCCTGTTACTCTTATTCTTTCACCCATTACAAACTTTTAAGTAGATCTCGTTTACGATCTCATCCTTGCTCATTTCCTCTGTGATTATGCTTTCTTTTATCAGTTCCAGATAATCCTTTTCTTTCCACCACTCACGCATCTCATCGGCTCCAAACTCAGCTGCTTTTGATCTGGTCTGATGGCGTCTTACTGTTTCTTCAAAAGGAATATCAAAATAATACGCATATATGTCCGAACCATATAATTCAATTGCCGCTTCAAACAATTCTCTATACCAGTCTGCGATAAATATCCCTTCCAATATGACCACTTCGCAGTTTGAGCTTCCATACTCAAGAAGCTGTTTTATAAGCGGCAACGCCGGCGGATCTATCCCATCTCTTTCTTTAAGCACTTCTCTTCGGATCATATCCTGTGAAAGGACCATAGTACCTCGTCCGAAAAGCTCCTGAAGTTCCTTTGCTACCGTTGTTTTTCCGCTCCCGGAATTTCCACGAAGCATGATCAATCTATGCATATCCATACCCTACTCACAATTGATTCTCATAACAGAGTGAAATTTTAATTACTAACACTCTGATTATATCATTACAAAAACATCGCCCGACCTATAAGATCAAGCGGTATTTGTCGATTTTGTAGAGGTGACCCTATTAGGATGCATGTCCTTCCCCCGTTGAGTTATCCTCAACTGCTCGTTGATTGTAATTTTCAAACGACAGCAATACGATATGATTAAGTTGCATGCAGCACACTTTCGAAAAAGGAGCTACTCGAAATGGGAAATACGATAGGCAATAACATCAAGACATACCGCAAAAATAAGGGCTTCACGCAGGAGGAACTCGCGGCTCTCTTAAACGTTACTCCGCAGGCAGTAAGCAAGTGGGAATCAGAGAACAGTCTTCCCGACATAGCAATGCTGATCCCTCTGGCACAGATCCTTGGTGTAAGCACAGACGCACTTCTTGGATACGATTCGCTTTCAGAGAATGAAGAAATAATCGCAAGGGTAAAAAAGACTGTTGAAGGAATGAAGCACAGCGAGGAAGGAAGAGCGGAAAAGGCCATGCGCATTTCAGAATATCTTGCAACTCAGACTACTCTTAATCCGGGTTATTTCGAGATCATAAAGGATTATGTGCAGGAGACCGCAAACCTCAGTATGTATGCTGATCCGGTGCTCGAAAACTGCTTCCCGGGCGAAGAGGAAAGGCTGGGTAAGATCTATAAAGATGCAATAAGAAAAGGAGCGTATCTTATCGGTCACTGCGCAGACAGGACACTTGTCGAGAGAACTCATTTCGCGGTCGCATGGATCTATATCCACATGAAGGATTTCGATAATGCAAGGGCTCATATCAATGTACTGCCCAGCATTTCACCCGGATGTATCGCTGAGAAAATATCCATGGAACTCACGTATTTCGAGAGTGGCTTCGAAAAGATGAAGGATGATATCGCCAATAACTCCCTTCTCCTTTTTGACATGACCGCAAGCTTCCTGAACACTATCGCTCAGGACTACGGCTGGAACGGTGAAAAGGATGAAGCACTCAAAGTGATAGATTGGTGCGAAGGAATCGTCAAGGCTTATGCTTCAATGAAGAATGTTATCAGCATGGATCATTACCTGAGGATCAGAAGGAGCCTTGCTTTCTTCAGACTCGTCGCGGTAAAGAGATCGGGTGACAGCGATGGAGCGATCAAGCTCTACAACGAATTCAAGGAAGAGATCAGCCGTGAAGATCTGACGGATGAACAGAAGAAAACCGTAATGGCTCTTCTTGATAACGACATCGCCCACTACGGAAAATACGCATAATAAAAGCAGTTTCCCAAAAACACCTCGTGGAATCTTCAGCCGCGAGGTATTTTTATCTGCTGATAATCGTATTATTAAGAGATGATTTCATGAGAAATGATAGATCATTGCAGATAGTACATTTCTGTGGTGCTTACCAATATGCTGTATATATAGCTTTCAATCATACAACCGGCAAAAAACAATAGAAGATCACCTGAGTTCGAATCCTTCGCTCACATTGAAGATCATCTTCACCGGACTTAAGTCCTCTAACCTGCTTCCGCCCTGTTTTACCTTCTCGACCATGTTGCATACTGAACTCATGCCGAGAAGATCCTTCCACACATTATCCGTCTCATCGCCGAAATCGCCTTTACTAAGGATATCACCGAGGCACAGATCGATCTTTGTATAATCAGATAATTGGGACAAATATACCCTCTTGGTCGTATCGTCTGCGAAGTTGAATTCCGCCATATCAGAGAACTTAAGTCTTCCACCTAACGCATGCATAGCAGCTATCTCAGGAAGGAACGAGAAGAACTCCTGTGCGAGAGTCCGATCCCCGATCCTGTCAGCCGCATCATCAACGAGCCTGCTGTATTTCTCACGCGTTGTCGCCCCCTCGAAAAGAATAAGATAGTCCACCATCTTAGATCTGATCTGCGCTCTTCCCCCAGTTCCTTCATAAGGATCAGGAAGTATCGTTGACTCATCCTGTTCGATGAAGAAGAACTGCTTATCCGAAGCAAAAGAAGTGTTCCACTTCGCTGCATGTTGTTCAACTATCTTACCAAGTTCCGGTATAGCCACATTATCAATCCTCACCTCACCTACAGCCTCCTGCGGGTACTTGGCAGCATACACTTTTACATAGACGAGTTTCTGATTACCGAGACGTTTAATGATCTCATCTTTCAGGATATCCCAATAGAATGTGGCAACATCGATATCAGAATCATCCTCCTTTTTACCCATACCTGCCACATTACTTAAATATGCATTCCATTGGTGCTCTCTGCCTGCGAATTCCGATGTGAATTCTCTTGGCATGATCTTGTTGTACATCGAATCGATGCCGTTCATAAAAGTCATGAGAAATGTCGTAAGCGATATGCCGACAGCGGATTTAATATCACCAGCCAGTCCCGCGCTATACTCGTACAGCGGCTTATCTTTATCTCCGAGATAACAATTAAATCCTATACCGACATTGTTATTCTGTATCTGCTGAACTTCAGGAGTGATCGTCATATCTATCTGTGGAAGATAAAGACTTCTACTTCTCCTCTCACATTTGAACGTAAGAAACTCAGGAAGCCCTTCGGTCAAGATATATTCCTGTATCTCCTGAGCATTTCCCAAACTCATAACACTTCTCTTCCTTTCACAACACTTACGACAATTATATCAACTTAGGCCCAACAATAACGTATGTCTTAGTCGTATTTCTTGCTGATATCACTCTAATTATACCATTACAAAAATACCGCCCGACCTTTGCAGATCAAGCGGTATCTTTGCATTTTGACTAGGTCTTTCAAATGAGACTCATTCACGTTTCTGAGGAGAATCGAACTCCCGTCGTAGTCGGTTATATTCAGAAGTTATCGATCAAACAGTAATCGTGTAATAACGATAAGTTTGAATCTATGAAAGGCTTTTCAACCACTCGTCCGCTTCAGGACGGGATTTGAAGACAAAAGTATTTTTCTGAGAATATTTTTCTATCAGAGATAATACGAGCGGACGGTTTTCTTTCTCATAATCCTCAACTAATCTTACCAGTTCAGGATCAAAACTTTGTTCTATCCAAGGAGCATCAGTACGTTCTTTCCCGACGCGCTCTTTGATCCCGTTCATGCATTCATCAAGACTATAATCCAGAAAGATTATCGTATCACAAGCTTTAAATCTCACCTCATATGTTCTGCTGAAATCTCCATCAACGATCCATTGATCACCTTGTAATATTTCATCCAGCTTCTGATCAAACTCCGCTCTTGAAATATGTGACTTGTCAGATCTCCACCATATATTATCAAGATGAACCAAGGGTAATCCTGTAACTTCCTGAAGTTTCCTTGAAAAAGTACTCTTGCCGCTTCCGGAACATCCCAGAACTATGATCTTATGACCTATTCCCATACTCCCTCCTACCAAAAACTGTTAATATATCTTACTAACAATCTGATTATATCAAACAAAAATACCGCCCGATCCATTCAGATCAAGCGGTACCTTAATGTCGTTGTCTGTACCGTGCAAAAAAGCTGAAAAACACCTATCTGAGGAGAATCGAACTCCTGTCCCCCAAATAAGGCATAAGAAAAAGGCTCTGGGCCCTCCGCTAATTCCAGCAGTGGGTCGAGCCTTATCTTGATTTTACGGTATCACATCTATAACAAAAGTCAATGTATAATCGCTTGAATTCGCTTATGTTAGAGTTGCTTTTTGTCTAATGGCTTTAAATAGTTCTTCTTGAAAGTCCTATCATCCTGAAAAAAGTATTGTTCTGACTTAGAAAGCATATGCCTATTCATTTTCAGCTCTGTCAGTTTTATAGTACATATGAGATCAGCAACTTGAAACAACCTGTACTCAGAAGGGATAACTCTTACAAACTGAACATCATCAAGCAATGTACTAAATACTGATACCAAGATCTTGGTCACTTCAGTCTGCCCATTATCATAATAGACTTTCACGACATCATAATCAGAAAACAAAAATGGATTCTCTCTGATAAAACCTGCCAGTTGTCGGCTAAGCTTAGCGGTAATGTCAATTTCATCAGAGCCTTTTCGCTTTTCAACATATATGGATTTAAACCTAACATTCAGTTTACGAGTAAAGGTCATAAGACGTTTAAGTATTTGTTGTCTTTCACCCAAGGAATAATCTTTATATTCATATTCAGCTCTTATTATCGGACCAGCATGTACACAATGATTGGGCCAACCGATATTTCTCATTTCCGATTCCAATATTGCAAGATCATTTCTTATATCTATGCTCTGATCATGGAGAACCAAAGAAAGAATATAAAATGGTGCGCGCGGATCATACTCGCCGAAATCGCCCGATTCATCTACAAAGATACTTAGTTCTTTCATGTGACCTCATAAAAAAAGCGGGTGTCTTACCCGCCGTTTGATGGACCCGGGTCTTGCGACCAGCCCAAGAAGCAATAATCTTCTTTCTTGAGGTGATTATACATCACCCATAATCGGATTACAATGATTTAGACAAAATACCGCCCGACCTATGCAGATCAAGCGGTATCTGTCGATTTTTGTAGTGGTGACCCAATTTAGATGCATTTCCCATTCTGGGGGGGGAGAATTGAACTCCTGTCTTAGTTGTTTTTATTACCTATTTAATTATCTTTATCTATGTGACCTATCTCATTTATCTCAACTACTTCTTTTCCTTCAAAAACTATTTCAACAATATTTGGCATCCAATCCATCATTCTAATAAAGTCATCATACCCATATATGGGAGATAAGTGATCCAATATTGTGCTGAATGCTGTACCATGAGTACCTAAAACAATGTTGTGACCATCATACTTATCTAAAACGTCCATAAGCGCTTCAATATTACGTTTTTTAACGTCCTGGATAGATTCTCCCCAGTCGTTTTTCCATTCTGTTTTCTTCCATCTCTCCGGATGTTTTCGCAACCCCTGCCCTTTAGCCCCTGCTTCGCGTTCCCTGAAGCGTTCGTCTGTCTTAATACTAATCTCTAATGCGTCTGCTAATCTCTTGATGGTATCAAAGCTACGTTTATATGGACTGCTTATTGCGACATCAATCCCTTTATTCTTCAATATCTCATAGACAAACTTTGTGTCCTCAAGCCCCTGGGCAGTAAGCGGTCTGTTTCTGTCATCTGTCACTGTTTTATCCGGTTCAGCATGTCTAACAAAGTATATTTTTGTCATTTTATCCCCCCTTAGTCATTTAAACTGATGATTTTCTGTACTAATTATTACGTATGCTTAGAAAAAGTCAAAAAGCATAGCTCACGACAATTTGTTAAAACAAAAGGAAGCCTAATAAAAACCCATTACATTCCGTTCGATTAATTGCTAACAGATCAATGCGTATTCTCTTTTGTAATGCTCTTCCTTTTAATCATCAGCCAGAAACAAAGTATCGCTATTATTATCAACGGAATATGTGAAAGAGCATGTATCCACAAAGGAATCCGGGCATCCTGCTTCATGAATAATAACAAAACACTGGGCATAGAATTATTCACAGCATGCATAAAGGCTGCCGGCCATATCGAATTGGTCTTTATTGTGACATACATAAGTACGGTTCCTAATGCAGTACACATAATACACATCAGGATTATTCCCAAATAAGGAAAACCCGGATAATCCATCCCGAAATTATGGCCTACACATGTAAGAGGCGCATGCCACAAGCCCCAGATAATTCCTCCAACAATAATTGCTTGGGGCATTCCCATCAGTTCAATAAGCTTGGGCATCATATAGCCTCTCCAGCCGAACTCCTCACCGAAGGCAGCAAACGATAAGACAACACCTTGCACGACCGCAATCAGCGGATATATGATCACAACAAATAAACTGACTTCAGCTTCGCCAAAAGCCTCCGGACACACCATCCAGATAACGCCGTCTCCCAGAGTAGAATATACGACCGGCAGGAACATCGCCAGCAGGAAGATAATCCATTTCTTCCCCTTCAGATCGATTCCAAGCATCATGGATTTTTCGCCGATAAGTCTGAAGCCTTCGTTAGTAATCTTACGGGTTATTACATGAGCAATGGCCGGAGCGAGCATTCCGAGACTTACAAGTGATATCATTTCAGGCGAGCTGCCTGTCCAAGTGTGTCCCGTGAAGATAAATATGAAAAATATGAGCCATGCCATCCCGAACGACAGTCCGAGATAGATCAATAATCTTTTCTTTGTGATATTCATGTCACGCCTCCTGACGTGCTTTGAAAAATACTGTAATTCTGTAAGAAAGGTAGAAGATAACGAGATCTATGACCGGTGTCAGATAAGATGCAATCGTTACCTCCATCTGATATTTTGTATACCAATTTAAGAACTTAACTAAAAACTGTTCCTTTTCTGATAACCAGTTCATATCCGCGAACAACATAAAACCGATAAGAACAAACACAAACAAGAGTGCAATTGCAACCTTTACAAGATTTCCCTTCTCCCTTCCGATCAGGATATATAACGGTAATTCGATCGAAGCAACAAGAATAAGCAGCGATGTAACAGGAAGAACCATTACCTCAAACATTCTGAGAATATCCAGTACATATCCTTCTTCCGCAAATGCTGCCAAAACGATACCCGTAATGCTCAGTAAAGAGATCAAAACATATGTGGCTATGGTAATGAAAACATATTTTGAAGCAACATAACTGTTTGCTGTTACAGGCAGCGAAGAAACATAATTCTTTATTTTGGAACTTGACTCATCCGCTTCAGATAATCGTGCGCACCACATATCAACAAAGCACACAATTGAGAAAATGATACAGATATAGGGCATAACGAACATCAGATCAATCATGTTTATTCTTAAGCCCTGATCATTCACGAATACCATTTCCAATCCTTCAGCCATGCTGCCCGGAAAGATCACACGGAGGATGCAGAGAAATGCTATGGCAGAAAGGAGAATGATGCAGATCCTTTTACCTTTGATCGCTACGAAGTCTTTGTACATTAATCCGCCCATCAGATCTCACCCCTCTTTCTCTCTGCAATACCGGTCGACACAAAATAAGATATGAGTAGACAGACTGCTGCAGATGCAGCTAATATAAACCATCTGTTCTCAAGGAAGAGCAAGCCGTCCGTTATGAATTCCATAGGCTTCATGGCTCGTACCGCAGCGATTATCCTGCCCAATGAGCAAAGAATAAAAGCAGCCGTCATGATAAGCAGTGAGATTATCCTGACATAATCAGGATTTTTCATTTTCAGCATAAAGATAAATATCATCTCCAAAGCAGAGAAAATCAGGATCAGCGAAGCAGCCGACAGTACAAGCCCTGCAAAATCACCTAAGGTCATGATATCAGTGAACAAAGATAATATAAGTGACAGCAAAAGGCTTATTACTGTACCTGTTCCGCATGTCAGGAACAGCGTAATGAATCTGGCATTGACGCGCTGTTTTACAGATACGGGAAGCGCACCGGCCAACCCCACAAAGCCTGAATTCTTATCAGCTTCAAAAGCCAGTGTCAGTGAATCTCCAATCGATGCCAGCGGCAGGATCACCATGATTGCTACCGCATACCAGAGCATATGCACAGGTGACATCGGCATATCGGTTCCGCCGGTAAGATACTCCTGCTCTGCAAGAGCAATATTGCCGTAACGCGCAGACAACAATGCCATGACAGTTATTACAAATGATGACACGGTCACGAATATGAACATGGCACGCATCTTCCTAAGACACATGAGATCTTTTATGATCAAGCCCTTCATGATATGTCACCTCCTGGAAGAAGCAACATAGAAGAGCATTATCTCCTCAAGGTTTGCACGATCGATCACGAGTTCAGGATAAAGTCTGGCTGCAGCTTTCATATCATTGATCAATACCTCGACACCAAACGCTCCATCCTGTACACCGACGATAAGAGACTTACTTATACTGTCGAACTCATCTTTTTTGCATTTAAGGACACCATGTCTTTCAAGTATCTCGTCTTTATTGCCCTGCAGGAAAAGTTTTCCGCCATCGATAAAGACGACTTCATCTGCTATCTTCTCGAGATCGCCTGTTATGTGTGAAGAGATGAATATCGAATGATCTTCTTCAAGAACGAACTCACGGAAGATATCGAGGATCTCATTTCTTACTATGGGGTCAAGGCCCGCCGTCGGTTCATCCATGACGAGCAGTTTTGCGTTATGTGACAGAGCTACAGCTATCTGAAGCTTCATCCTCATGCCTCTGGAGAAATCACCGCATTTCTTTTTCGAAGGTAGCGAAAACCTCTTCAGATAATCGAAAAAGACATTTTCATCCCAATTCTTATAGATGTGCTTCATCATGATGTTGATGTCTTTACCGGACATGAATTCATGAAAGCCCATCTCGTCATAAACAACGCCGATATCTTCTCTGAGCCTCGGAGCATTACCTTTTATATCTTCGCCGAAAAGCTTTATCTCACCGCTATCCGCCTTTATGACATCCAGCATGAGCCTGATCGTAGTCGTCTTGCCTGCTCCGTTCTGTCCTATAAAGCCACAGACGGATCCTTTGGGAACAGAAAAACTTATATTGTCGAGCTTAAAATCACCATAATCTTTTACGACGTTATTAAGCTCAATAACATTCGTATAATTTTCCATACAAACCTCTAATTAATTCATTTGCTTCTCATCGTACAGCAGGTCGATCATTTCCTTGAGTTCATCACGTGTTACTTTGCCGATGACAGCTTTATCACAGGCCTTATCCAGGAGTTCCTGAATCTCAAACATCATATTCTCTTTAACGATGTCGCTGTTAACGGCTTTAACAAAGCTGCCCTTGCCGGTTACAGATTCAATAAAACCGTCACGCTCGAGATCCTCATAGGCTCTCTTGGTAGTGATGATACTGATCTTAAGTTCCTTGGCCAGAACTCTCATGGACGGCAAGGCTTCACCTGCCACTAAAGAGCCTGTCATGATCTGACTCTTGATCTGCTCCTCAATCTGCTCATAGATGGGCACACCGGAAGTATTGCTGATGATGATATCCATTCTTACCTCTTTGCAACTGCGCTAGTTGCAACGGTTCGGGCTTCTCCCGCGCGCCGAGAGCTTTCACCGCATAAACTAATTAGTGTATATACACATTATATACACATTGCGAATGATGTCAATTGATTATTCAGATTTAGTGGATAGTTACTATCTGCTTTGAATGATTAACTGTTGATTTATCTTACTGACAATCCAATTATACCATTACAAAAATACCGCCTGACCCTTGCAGATCAAGCGGTATCTGTCAATTTTTGTCAGTACCGTGCGAAAAAGCTGAAAAACACCATTCTGAGGAGAATTGAACTCCTGTCTTGGTTGGTTATATTCCTGATTATACAAACCTTACTTTGCATTTCCCTTCAAGATCAATTGCGTCCGGTTTCACTCCGATTGCCTTGCAGACAAGCGTGTCATTATCCCAACTGTCAAACTCAATGTCATCCAGGTCAGGATCATCGCATCTGTATTTTCTGTAGATTGAATGCCAATCATTCGGTTCTACCGCAGTCATAGGATCTTTGAAATCTAAAACAATAACATCACCGGGACAAGCCCAAAAACATCCATCCACCGCTAAAAGATTATTCTCGGGATTGTAAAAACAGTCGCACCAGATAAATGTCTCTTTAAACTCATCAGGATAAGTTCCATATGATTCTGCCGGAATGAAATGCATACACTGAAGGGAATCCAAGTTCAGAACACTGTAGCCGTACAAATCCTCATCGAAAACAAAATAAGTGTATCCGTCAGCATGATGAATAATACTGGCCATCCTTGAATGGCCATCTGTATTTTTCCATTCGAATATAAGATTATCATCTTTAAACAGCCTGCATATCTCTCCGTCAACAGGTGCATAACCCGGCTTGCAGTTTTCTTCATCTGCGTAGTAATAATATCTGACCAAATATCCTGATTCCAATTCTTTTTCTCTTTCAGGCTCGTCAAACATGATTCTTGAGAAAATAGATTCATCAAGCATCTTCATTCTTTCTTTATATTTCTCTGTTCCGTAATAATTCATTATGTCCTCAATACTGTTGACTAATCCTACTAACAATCCAATTATACCATTACAAAAACACCGCCCGACCTTATAAGATCAAGCGGTATTTGTCGATTTTTGACTAGGTGAAACGATTTGAACCTTTTTCCGATTCTGAGGGGTATTGAACTCCTGTCTTGGTTGGTTATATTCAAGAGATAACGCTCTATCGTTCATCCCGACAAATCCGAATTTGCCGTTATTTGTTTCCTATGCCCAGATCGCCATCGCCAAAGTGCCGACAACAATCAGAATCAACCCGGCAAGCGCCTTTCTGCTCAACTTTTCTTTGAATACGAAATAGGAAAAAGCGACGGAAACGATAATGCTGAGCTTATCGATCGGTACGACAACGCTGACGACGCCGTTCTGTATGGAGTAATAGTAACAGAGCCATGATGCGCCTGTGGCAATCCCGGACAGAGCTATGAATACAAGTTCTTTGGAATCAGTATTTTTCAGTTCAGCACCTTTGCCTTTAACGAAGACGATCAGCCAAGCCATAATAAGAACAACACCAGTGCGGATCGCCGTCCCGAGATTTGATTCTACATCCGTTATGCCGATCTTTCCCAGAATAGAGGTCAGGGCAGCAAAATCAGCGGAACCGATCGCGTAGGGCAGCCACGTGCGCTTTGTGTCCTTTGTTTCAGTTTTCTTCTTTTCGATCATCAGAAACACGCCTGCCGCAAGAAGTGCAGTACCGATCAGCTTGACCGCCAGATGTTCTGTCTCACTGAAAAGGATGATTGCGATAAGCACTGTCAGAACCGTGCTGGATTTATCGACGGGAACGACCTTGTTCACATCGCCGACGGACAGGGCTTTAAAATAGCAGATCCACGAGGCTCCTGTCGCAAAGCCGGACAGAATTAAGAAGATGATAGATTTTGCCGATATTTCCGTGATCGTTCCAGCAGAGCCAACGATAAACACCATGATCCAGGCAAAAAGGAGTACAACGACCGTCCGCAGAGCAGTCGCCACGTCTGAATCAGTCTTTTTGATCCCGCATTTCGCAAGTATCGCCGTAAGTCCGGCAAAGAGCGCGGACAAAGCCGCCATGATCAGCCACATATCTTCCCCTTATTCATTGTCATATATTCTGGTAATTCTCGTCCATCAATTATCTCTAAGATAAATCCCGATTTATCTCTGCTGACATGCTAACCAAACTGTTCCCATTCATTTTTCAGAAGTCTGTATTCCAAACGCGTTTTCATATGACCATCATGCCATTCATAATCAACATGTTCTGCTTCTTTTATCATTCTGTTCTTCTGCATAACTCTTTCAGAGCCGAAATTTTCTTTAAGACAACCTGTTGTAACTCTGTACACACTGTCCTTTGTAAATGCAAATTCCAAAACCTTACTAAGAGCCTCAGAGGTATATCCATTCCCCCAGAATTTAGGATAAGTGAAGTATCCAAGATGAACTATTTTCCCTACAGGTGTATCATCTACTACTGTATACCCTATGCTTCCAACCTGTTCGTGAGTGTCTTTTAATTCCATATGAAAAAAATAATACTTACGATGGATATTTTTCATGTCAGAAAGCAAATCCTCAAACTCGACTCGAGCCGTTTCGCGATTATCCAGCTTGATGTCCTGCATATAGTACATCGTCCGATCATCTGTTTTTAATTTATAATATGCCTCAAAGTCCGCTTCTACATAGTCACGCAGGCATAATCGTTCTGTTTCAAGTTTTATCATCTATTTACAAAAGCCTCCATTCTCTCCACCGATAAACTCCGATTTGTCTTAGTCTATTATCCTGTTTATTTATCTTACTGACAATCCAATTATACCATTACAAAAATACCGCCCGACCCTTGCAGATCAAGCGGTATCTGTCGATTTTGACTAGGTGAAACGATTTGAACCTCTGTCCAATTCTGAGGAGAATCGAACTCCTGTTTTGGCCGAACATATTATCATTTCTTATACTGCTCTAAGTATCAACCACAAATTGCTTTCATCATAACCAATAATTCTATAATTCTTCACTTCGTGAAGAGATCCTTGTTCATTTGGACAAATACCAATATAATCAGCCCCTTCAACTAAACTTCCTTGAGGATAAAAGGCTTTTATCTTCCCTGAACAATTACTTCCAACGGTATGTCTAGTTTTCGTAGCATTCCATGCTTCAGCATATTCATTTATATAGTGGTTCCACTCATCATAAAACTCATCGCTTGAAATCCATTTAAATATACCTTCTCCATCAAAACCATCAGGGTCAACAACACCCTCCGCCAAACAGTCCTCCAAGCATGACAAATGGTATCCTTTGTCATCTATAACAATCTGCTTGGTTGCATATCTGTCCTCATCTAATTCAAAATACCAGCATTCATTATCAACATTAAACTTAAGGTATTCCATTACAAAACTCCGTATTCTTTACTGATGATCTATCCTACTAACAACCCAATTATACCATTACAAAAATACCACCCGATCCATTCAGATCAAGCGGTATCTGTTGTTTTTGACAAGGTTAATCAATTTGAACCCCTATCCGATTATGAGGGGTACTGAACGACTGTCCTAGTCATCATTATATAGAATATAGTCTGATAATAGAACAAAGCTAGTAGAACTCCTGTCATATAATTCTCATACCAATTATTAGGAGGAAACTACAATGAAGAATTACACTCAAGCCGAAAGAAAGCATGTTATGGATCTTTACCTAAGCAATCATAGCATCTCGAGCATCTCCAGACTAACCGGAATTGCAAGAAGCACTATTTACGAGTGGCTCGATAATGAAAAACCAGAAAAGATTAAAACCAATAAAGAGATTTACGATCTAAACAGAAAAGTCAATCGAATGCAGAACATAATAAACATACTCCAAGAAGTTCCCTGTTCTACCAAAGCATCTACAAGAGACAAATGTCTGGCAATTCAATCATTATCACATAAATATAAAGAAACCCAGATGTGTGCTGCGCTCAAACTCTCTCAAGCCACCTACTTCAATTTCAAGAAGAGCAATAAGATTGGTAGAACTGTATACGACGAGAAGAAAAACACACTAACTCCACTAATTGAAGAGATCTTCAGAAACAGCAACGGTATATTTGGAGCTCCAAAGATATGCGCGATACTTCGATCCAGAGGTTACACAGTTTCCCCGAAATATGTATCAGATATAATGCACGAGAATGAATGGTTCTCATGTCGTGGCAACGCCAGACAACAGTATTACAATCAAAAAAGAAAGAACATACTGAAAAGACAATTCACTGTTTCCAAACCGAATGAGGTTTGGGTCGGAGATGTAACATACTTTACCGTTGATGGACGCACGCTTTTCCTTTGCGCAATACTTGATCTATATTCAAGAAAGATAATCGCCTATCGAACATCTTCAAAAAACAGTACCCAACTCACTAAAAGAACATTCAAGGAAGCATTTGAATACCGTAACAATCCAAAGGGACTGATGTTCCACAGTGATCAGGGGAGCAATTATACTTCAATGACTTATCAGAAATACCTTAAGGAATGCGGGGTAACACAGTCTTTCTCAAAGCCTGGAACGCCTTACGATAATTCAGTAATTGAATCATTCTTTAAGAACCTGAAAAACGAGCGGTTGTATATAATGAATCCTCAGACTGAAAAGGAATATCGACGTGAAATCGACTGGTATATGGATTTCTACAATACCCGTAGGCCTCATGAAACACTACAATATGGTACTCCAAACGCAGTGGAAGCAAGGTATTTCAATACTTTCAACGATCCCGAGACAGGTGACGAATCGGACACCTAAACTTCAAAAGTCTTCATAGAAATATTTATATTTTTCAAAACTGCGTTTTTTTCCATACTGTTCAACAAATATGAAAGAATAGGAAAACCTTTAACCCCAAGCTTTTCCAAAGAAAAAAGCTCATCCATTCGGACACTTAAACTCCGAATTGGTTGAGCTTTCCATATGACAGGCTTAAGCAAAATGAACCCCTGTCCGATTCTGAGGGGTATTGAACGACCATTTCTTATATACACATTATATGAAACGGCTTGCA